>NZ_JAUBOQ010000024.1:72968-113513 GCF_036700325.1 Microcoleus sp. Z1_B2 | reverse complement strand
AGAATTAAATAACTTCCACTCTTGAAATTGGGATGGGCGTCCCGCCCGTCCAAAACGGACGGGCGGGACGCCCATCCCACAATAACAATTAAAATTGTAAGTTATTTAATTCGCGATCCTAAGTGGACTGAATGATACAAGAATCTCTGCCCTTCTAGGGCCCAGAGTTGTCAAATTAACAGCCTCCCAGCGTTCCGCGTTTTTCTGCAAACTTCGATCGGGGGGCGCGATCGAAAACGCTTGATTTCACATGAGAGGAGAAGCCTCTGTCCCTGGGAACCCTTGCCTGGTTAGCGCTAGGTACAGCTACTGTATAGTCCATTTCCTCCCTCTCTACACCACCGCCTGAGAGGATTTCATCTACTGTAATCTTTTTCAGGGAATCCTGGTCTACACTGTGAAAATTTTCTTCAAATTCTTGATTATTTTCCATACCGACCGCCATTGAAAAAAGTGACTAAATAAAAAATTACTAAATATAATATATCCTCAAATCAAGGATCGAGCAATACCCGAAATTTATTTTTTGCTATGAACTCTATGTGTTATTCTGAGTTTGGTAAAAGCTGTTTCTGCTTAGACCGCGATCGCCCCCTTCCCAAATTAAGAAATTTACCCTCTAAAAATTGACATGATTACTGTTGCACTTCCCAAAGGCGGACTGTTAGGAGATAGCATTCGGCTGTTTAAATCGGTTGGATTAGACTTCAGTGCTTTTCTCGATTCCTCGAACCGACAACTTCAAATTTATGACCCGACGGGCACTGCCAAAGCTTTGCTAGTAAGGACGCACGACGTACCTGTTTATGTGGAATACGGTCAAGCGGATTTGGGGATTGCTGGCTATGATGTTTTGCGGGAAAAAAAGCCGAAAGTTGCCAATTTAATTGATTTAAATTTTGGCAAGTGTCGGCTGTCTGTGGCGGTGAAGGAATCTAGTTCTTATCGACGAACGGTGGATTTGCCTCCTCACGGGAGAGTTGCTTCTAAGTTCGTACACTGTGCAAGGGAATATTTTCACAATTTGAATTTGCCGGTGGAAATTGTGCCGCTTTACGGTTCTGTGGAATTGGGGCCTATTACGGGTATGTCGGAGGCAATTGTGGATTTGGTTTCGACTGGCAAAACTTTGCGAGAAAATGGTTTGGTGGAAATTGATGTTTTGTTTGAAAGTTCGGCTTATTTAATCGGTCATCCTCTGAGTTACCGTTTGAATGCGGGGGGGGTGAATGAGTTGATCGGGAAGTTGAGAGAGCAAGTTTTGACCGCTGTTTGATGGTCTAAAATTAGAGTAGACTTATGGCATAAATCTTTCAGTAATAGGGAAAGCACAGACGCAACGCAGATACAATTCACGATAGTTAGGAATGAGAATTAAATAACTTCCACTCTTGAAAGTGGGATGGGCTCTTATAGCCCGTCCTTTTTGGATGGGCTATAAGAGCCCATCCCACAATAACAATTAAATTTGTAAGTTATTTAATTCACGATAGTTAGCGACTTTTTCCAGAGTTCTAAACTCTTGTGGGAAGTAGGGTTTTGGCTTCTCGCCCGCCCTAAAAGTTAAATCTTTATGAGCTAGTATTTGCCGTAAGAAATAGGACTGAAATCCTCAGTACGAACTGGTTCTATTTAGTTGATTTCTGAGCGCTTACTTACAGGTATAAAACCTAGTTTTTCCTGGCAGCGATTGATATAAAAACTGACGACTGTATCAGCAGGGTTTTGTTCGATTAGTTGCTGAAAATATCCCAAGGCTGCGACAAATCTTTCGGATTGCCATCCTTGAATTCCTTTGTCAAATAAACCCTGGGTAAGCTGCTTTGCCTCAGAGTCGGGACAAGAGGCTGCCCAGATTTCGTAGATTTCAATAGCTTGCTGTTTGCCGCGCGGCGTTACTCGATCGATCCAGCGATAGTAATAATTGTTGCTGGGCAAATGGCTGTCAGCAGCAGTCGCCCCAGAAGTAGAAATAATACTCTCCTGTGTTTCCATTTCTAAGTCGCACTTTAATAATAGACTTTCTTTTGAGTGGGAGTTGGAACTTATGCCATTTAGAAATTCTCTCGCATGAACAATGGCATTTTCGCTAACAATAATTTGGCAGCCGTATATTTTAGTTAAATTTTCTAACCGAGAAGCTGTATTTACCACATCGCCGATGACTGTAGAGTCCATGCGGCGATCGGAACCTAAAGTGCCGATCATGCCGATACCTGTGTTAATTCCCGTACCAATATTGACGGGAGATTCTAAATTGTATTGGTGGCGACTGGCATTAAATTCTTGCAAGGTTTCTTGCATTGCTACTGCGGCTTCGATCGCATTCATGGCGTGAGAATTTGGCTGGTCAAATACTGCCATGATTGCATCGCCTAGGTATTTGTCAATAAACCCGCCGTGAGACGTGATGCACTCGTTCATTTTAGTAAAAAAAGCGTTCAACCATTCAAAAGTCTCGCGAGCTTGTTGAGATTCGGCGATCGCAGTAAACCCGCGAATGTCGCAAAATAAAACAGTCAGCTCTTCTTCTGTGGCATTGCCCAACTGAATAGATTCTATTCCTTGCGGCGCAATTCGTTCGAGAAGTTGCTCTGGCACAAATAGCTGAAATTTTTCTGACAGATATTCGTTGGCTTCCCAAGCTGCGGCGATTTGGCGTTTGCTTTGCTCTTTTACCTGCTGGTGGAATTGGGAAGATACTGCTTGCGATCGCATTTGACTCAACTGCAAAATATTTTCCACTTTCGCCAGCAACAAGCGACTGTTAAAAGGCTTTGTCAAATAATCATCTGCCATCATTTCTAACCCTTTGATGCGAGATATATCGTCATCGAGGGCAGTTAAAAAAATCACCGGTACAGTTTGCAATTCCGTATCCTTCCGTAGGATATCGCACACATCAAAACCGTCCATCTCCGGCATCATAATATCTAGTAAAATTAAATCGGGTCGAGAGGCGCGGGCAAGCGAGAGCGCTTCATGGCCAGATAGCGCTGATACTGTAGCGTATCCTTTTAGGTGCAATAACTCTTCCAGTAAAATAAGATTAGCTGGCTCGTCATCAACCAACATGATGCAGGGCGACTTGTTTGACATGGAATATGATAGGTAAAGTTTGGCCACCGATCGGCAAGGACAAAGGATTTAGGTATTTAGCTAGGATTGACGCACGATCGCCTAGAAATCGGATTTTTTCCGAAAATACTGCATACAGACTTTTAATCGGGGTAAAAAACCCGGTTTCTTTAGTCTAATAGCGTCCAGAACTGATTGTGTTGTGTTCTTTAGTCTTTCCCCTCGTTTCTGAAAAGAGATGTCCCCGATCGATCGCCGAAATAGTTGAGTTAGGTTAATATAAGTTGATTTTACATTCAATCTAAAATTTATCTACTATTGAGTTTAGCGTTTCGCATCATGAAATGTAATAAATTACACCTCTGTGGCAGTGAACCCAGCATTAGTGGCAGTTGGAAAAGTCGGAGGCCCAGCAGTGGCAAATACAATAGTGCGATCGAAGACAGCCTCACGTGGGGCTGTTTTCTTTTTCCCTAATAGTCTTGGACGCACGGGTGGCCAGAAACCGGGTTTTTTTACGAAAATCCTCTGCTGTAGTCCGCAGATTAGGTAAAAAACCCGGTTTCTTTGTCGGCCCTGGCGTAAGTTCTGTCTAAAAAACCGATTCCTACGATCGGTTATCGGCCATGAGGTGTCAAATCAGTGCGATCGGGCAAAGCAAACACAACTTTTAATCGGATATTGGGGACTCGCTGGCGACACAACTGAAGATGTCCGTCAGCGTCCGATCGACTGCGGTATCGCCCGATAATCGCCCACTGCAAATTGGGAAGTAAACGGGCAACCGCCCAAGGCTTGAGGCACTCTTTGTAAGTCATAATGGTTTTGTCTCCATTGCAAAAGGGAGCCAGAGCCAGCGCGGACACTTGGTAGGTAGAGGCGCTGGCTTTTGATTTATTACTCATATTATGACGCTAGCGTGTATATGTCAATATGTAATTATTAATATGTATATGCGAAAGTTATAGTTCTGACACTGAAATACTCATAAGCTAATGAGTATGTACAGAGTAAAAATCAAAGTAAAAGAGCTTAGCGAGGAGCGGAACTGGAGCCTGAGCGAACTAAGCAGGCGTTCAGGCGTCCCATACAATACCGTTCGCCGTTATGCTATGCAGCCAATGGCAAAAATAGAAATAGACCCAGTTAGTCGCATTAAGGAAACTTTTGGTTGTTCTTGGGATGAGTTGTTGGAATTGCTTGGGGATGATTCTTTTGATGAGTGAGTGCGATCGCTTGTTCATTTTTATAGGAGGGGTGCGATCGCCCCCACCCTCATCAAATCAATCCACTTGGATGCGATCGCCCTCCGAGACATTACAGAGTGCGATCGCTTAATTGAACAAAAACAACCCCGGATCGACGTGAAAAAACCTCCCCAAAGCCTCAGCTTGTTTCTTGCTGATTTCTAGCCGATCGTTAATTACCTCAACTACCGCCTCACTTGAACCCATAATTTCTACTAAATCCTCTGCTTCTAGACTCCGAGCATCCATTAAATGCAGCAACCTTGACTTGGGCGTTGATGTATTAAGTTGATAGTGCCGATCTTCAAAATCCTCAATCAGTTTTACCAGCAATTCCAACAGCGCATCTTCTTCTGGAGTCTGATTTGGACGTGAGAGTAATTCTTCAACAATTTTCAAAAATATCTCGTTTTCCTCTTCAGTTTTGATAATTCGAGGCTGATATTGAGAGAGCAAGCTACTGTAAATTTTTAGATCAAAAGTAATAGTCATTTTTCCAGGTTTCCTTGTCATACTCGGCGTGAGTGAAAACGTATTTTATATAAATAATTTGCTTCTCATAGTTAATACTCGCGATTAAGCGATATTTATTTCCTTTGATATTAAAAACTGTAAAATTTCCAACTGCTTCAGCTTTGAGATAAACAGCTTGAACTTCAACAAGATTAGTCCAGGCTGCTTTACTGGCAATTTTATACCAGTCATCGAGCGCTTCGCAGGAATCAGCGTGACTTTGGCAGTAGTCTCTTAATTTTTTCCGACTGATAACGTGCATTAGCTATCATTATGATATTTTCTAGATGTCTGAATCCCGTCATCATCTATTATATAGCGCGTCTAAATCATTTCAAGCAAATTTTTATTGGCACTTTGATGGACAAGCTTTTCTCATCCCGTGCAAGCTAACAGTTACTTTGACAAGCTTTGTATAAATGCTGTTTAAGTGAGAAAAGAACGGATAGTAGCGATCGTCAAATTCAAATCCAGCGGCTTGCTCAAATAACCAGAAGCGCCTGCTTCCAAACATCGCTCACTGTCACCGGGCATAGCCATCGCCGTCACCGCAATCATCGGTACCGAATCCCAGACAGGATCTGCTTTAACTCGGCGCATCAACTCAAAGCCGTCAACATCCGGCAACTGAATGTCCATCAAAATCAAATCCGGCAGCAACTCCGGGGCTGCAGAGGCTGCGAGAATACGATCGGCCATCGCCTTCCCATCCGCGAGTATCTCTACCCCGTACCCCTCCAATTCCATCACCTCAGAAATTAACATTTGGTTAAAAAGCTGGTCTTCAACAACCAAAATTCGCTTGCTGGCAATTGGTAAAGCGATCGCAGAAGCAGGAACTAACTTGGTATCCAAAGCACAAGAAGCAAAGTTTCCCAACTGTTGACGCATCTCCGTCAACGGCAGCCAAACGCGGAAAAGACTTCCCCGATCGCAAACAGATTGAAAAGAAACAGTTCCCCCGTGCAATTCTGCCAAACGCTTAGTCAAAGCCAAACCCAAACCTGTACCTTCGTGCCTCCGAGTCAGGGAAGAATCCACCTGTTGAAAAGGTCGAAATAGCAAGTGCCAGCGGTCTTGAGGAATGCCGATGCCGGAGTCTTTTACCTCAAAACAAAAATAAGGAGTGCTGGCATTTATAGGAGAACAATCCGGTCGGTAGTCGCCGTCTATTTCACTGCCGTAGGCCAGACGCCCGCTGAGTTTAACTTGTCCCTGTTCGGGGGTAAATTTGATGGCATTGGAAAGTAAATTAATCACAATTTGTCGCACTCGCCGTTCGTCGAGCCAAACTTTAGTAATACGGTTGTCGAGTTCTAAAGACAAACCGATCCGCTTTTTGTCTGCCCGTGGCTGCATCATTTTCATACAGTCTGTCGCCAGTTCTTGAACGCGAACAGGCTGTAAGTTGAGTTCTACTTTCCCGGCTTCAATTTTAGAAAGATCGAGAATATCGTTGATTAGCTGCAACAAGTGCTGACCGCTTTTTTCGATCAGTTCTACATAGTTGATTTGTCGATCGCTCAACTGTCCGGCCGTTTGCCGCAGCAGCAAGTCAGAAAAGCCGAGAATGCTGTTGAGAGGCGTCCGCAATTCGTGGGACATTGAGGCTAAAAACTCGGATTTCAACTGAGAAGAATACTCTAATTCTTCATTAACTTGGCGCAAGTTCTCTTGTGTCTGAGCCCGCTCGATCGCCGCCCCCAGAGTCCGGCAAGCAGCTTCGAGTACGTCTTGGTGGACGGCGGCTTGCAGTTTTTTGATGTTGCGGGACTCCAGCGTCAGCACTCCGATGATTGTGCCGTTGGTAGCTGCGATCGGAAAAATACCCAGTTGTCCGATTCCCGGATGCCGAAATTCCGGCACGGCATTGGGATGTTGGGCATAATCCTCGACAAACACAGGTTTACCAGTTTTCACCACTTCCCACAGTAAACCGATGCCGTAGGGAATGCCTTGGTCGAGCAATTCTTGCATTCCTGCGACTACTGGTTCCCCGTAAGTAGCCAAAAATTGACTAGAAACTTGGTTGCAAATCCCCGACGCTTGCCGATCGTTTCCCTTGCCGTTAATCACCTTGACATCTCCGAAAGCTGCATTCATTGCCTCTACTAAATAGGTGAGGGCAAACTGACCTATTTCTTGCAAACTGTCAGACTTTTGCAGGCGTTCAGTTAAACCTAAAAGAAAGCTAAGCCGCCTGACTTCTGCGTTCAAGCTAGCTTGGGAGTTTCGGTATACCGTAACGTCTCGAAAGGTAAATAGCCGTCCGCCGCTGTTGGTAATCGTGGCGCACACCTCCAAACAAACCGCATTGGATTGCTCGAAATAAAATGATAAACTTTCATCCTGAGATTTTTCGAGTGCTTGCTGAAACTCTTGCCACTGCTGAAGGGACAAGTAACCCCGATCGACAATTTCCGCAAACAGCAAGTGGCACTTCGGCTTTGTTTCCAGCCATTCTGGGGACAGTTCCCAGATTCCCGCCAATTTTTTGTTAAACAAAACTAAGCAATCAGACGAGTCGAACAGAGCGATCGCATTGTCTACTTGATTGAGAATCAGTTCTTGGTCTGCCCTCAACTGGTGCAAGTCTCTCTCCATTTTCTCTGTGTGTGTAGCTCTTAGTTTCGTTGTCATAACTTTCTAGGGATATGGCAAGAGTTATTGTATAACCCCTTACTTAATCTGACATAACTTTACGTTTTTTGGCAGTGAGGGCGATCGATCTGCCTTGTGATCTGAGACACTTGCTAGTTTACGAGGGCGATCGGATCCCGCTTTGAACTGCGTCGCCTACATTGCTTAATCATGAGGCAATAAGGAGGGAAAGCATAATGACAGAAGCAGAATCTTTTAATAACAATACTGTCGAAATTGAGGGCATCTGACTTGAAACTATTGTGTCCAACCCTGTGCTAAATTGACCCATAATAATAAAAACTAATTCCACTGATAAGAAATCAGCATCTAGCAATCCTCGCATCATTTGTGAATTTCTTACGGACTCCCAGCGCGTTCGGGGAGGGTTGGCGTGGGGTAAAAAAAATACGACTTTTGCAAGAATTGCTATATGTCAAAATGCAATCATGACTTTACCCTTAAATTTTATTAGCAATAACTTGATGATTTGGATTAACTGGTAAAGCAAGTGTTGGATTCAAAAACCTAGGCATAAGGCTCGCTCTAAGCACCCGGAGAAAGTGATATCAGTTTCAAAAAAGCAACTTTAGGCTCGCGATCCCAACCCATACACAATCAGTTATTCCCCATAATTTAATCTAAAATTGTGCGACTGAGCGCTCACGCCGAAGTCGAAAATCTACGAGGGTATGAGTTATGACGATCGCACTTATGAGTAAGGTGTGCAGTGCACACCCTACAAATGCGAGTTAAGCTAATCCGCATTTAAATTGCAGAGTCAAATAAATCTTTACTCTTGTGGGGAGTAGGGGTTGGGCAGGAGATCCCACACTTAACATACAATTTAAATGCTGTACAGGTTAAAGCGTAAGTATGCTTAATATTTCTTAGGATTTTTCGGAAAAGGAATGCCCAAACTTTCGTGAAAAACAACCTGAGTTTTATAAGTCAAGCGCCGGTTAACTTGTTTGATGATTTTTTCCAAAAGCGCATCGCCGGTTTTTTCTATTAAAGGTTGAGACATCGATCGAATAAACTTGGGAAAGCAAACTCCCACAGCCAAATCCAGCTTCCAGCTAGTAATGGTAATCACAGGCGGCAGCTTAGCACGTTCCGAGCTCGGCCAATCGGCGGCAAACTCCTGAGACGGTATCTCCCCTAGCTTCATTGCCGATCGAAAATCCACTTCATACCCAGGCGAGGTATAATTCGGAACCGGAATAGTCTTAATCAAATAGCAGCCTTCAGCATCCGGCGGCAGCAACTCTAAACCAATTCTCGCTTCAACACGGTAGCCGAAAGCCCCAAAACGCCCGATTAATAAATCATAGCCGTTTTCGCCGATCGGCTGGGCCTTCATCGGCGAAGCGCACTGGCAAAACCAACTCTTGTGGTTGTTCAAATGCTTCGCCACCGTCTCCGCATCGGCGTACATCTCCATGCTGTCTTCAAAATGCGTGTGAAACCAAATCGGCTCAACTTCCTCTGGTGCATCCGCGCTTCCACTTTCGGGCTGTCGGAAACTCGCATCTGGGTAGTAATTTTCGTCAGAAGCTTCAAAAGTTTGATATTCAGCGGAATCTTGCTTCATTCTATACTCTCCTGTAATACGCACCGGTCGGGTTGGGGATGTGTTAAGGGAGTTTCCTCCCTACAATTGAGAAATTGATAGCAACAAAACTTACCCTAGTTCAGCATAACTCGACATATGAAAGCATTTGTAGCAGGAGCCACAGGTCAGACTGGCCGCCGCATCGTCGCAGAATTGGTCAAGCGAGGTATTCCCGTGCGCGCCTTAGTCCGAAATCTAGACACAGCGAGGCAAATTTTACCACCGGAGGCTGAGTTAGTGACTGGGGATGTATTAAATGCAACTTCCCTAGGCGATGCCATCGGCGATAGTACGGTATTGCTGTGTGCGACAGGGGCGGCCCCTGGTTTTGACCCGACAGCGCCTTACAAGGTGGATTTTGAAGGTACTAAAAATTTGGTGGATGCAGCTAAGGCTAAGGGAATTGAGCATTTTGTGCTGGTGACTTCTCTGTGCGTCTCTCAGTTTTTTCACCCGCTGAATTTGTTCTGGCTGATTTTGGTTTGGAAAAAACAAGCCGAGGAGTATTTGCAAAAAAGCGGCCTAACTTATACGATCGTCCGTCCGGGCGGCCTCAAAAATGAGGATAATTCAGATGCGATCGTCATGACTGGTGCGGACAAAATGTTTGAGAGCAGCATTCCCCGCACCAAGGTAGCCCAAGTGTGCGTGGAGGCGCTGTTTCAGCCGACTTCTCGCAACAAGGTTGTGGAAATTGTGGCGAAGTCGGAGGCTCCGCAAAAGAGTTTTGAGGAGTTGTTTGCCAGTGTG
This sequence comes from Microcoleus sp. Z1_B2, assembly GCF_036700325.1. Lineage (NCBI taxonomy): Bacteria > Bacillati > Cyanobacteriota > Cyanophyceae > Oscillatoriales > Microcoleaceae > Microcoleus > Microcoleus sp. Z1_B2. The sequence continues at coordinate 103,670 of NZ_JAUBOQ010000024.1, read as the reverse complement.
ATTTGATTGAATTAGGACGCACGGGTGCCCAGAAACCGGGTTTTTCACGAAAATACCCGTTGCAGCCAGCACAAAGGTAAAAAACCCGGTTTCTTTAGGCCCAGGTAGCGAACAAAGAAACCGGGTTTTTTTACCGAGATTGAGGGTTTTAGGCAAGTTTTTGGTTAAAAAACCCGGTTTCTGGGCATCAGCGCGCAAGTCCCATCAGTACAAACCGCAGGGGAATTGCCAGTTTTCCGATCGCCAAATCTGGCAAAATCTTAATAGTTTTACCATTCGCCCTTAAACTTTCGTTCTCCCAGCATGAAAACTCTCAAGTGGCCAGCTTGGTTCCCCTATCCGATTTCGTGGTTAAGGGCATTTGCTCTCGCTCAGAGTTTTAGTTTTGTCCTTCGCAGGGGCATTCCTTTTGTCAGCGACAATATCGGCTTTCTGAGTCTACTGCTGGCGGCTTGGCTGATTCAGTTGCCTGTGTTCTTTGTTTGTCACTTTTTAGCAGTCAAAATCTTAAATCCCTTACTAATTATGCTGCCGGGGCGCTTTCGCGTTGCGCGCAAGTTCAAGCGTCGGCATACGGGTATTCGATCGCACTTGCGAGAAGGCTTGAATGCTGTTGTAGTGATTTTTTTTGCCTTTAATCTGTCGCTGTTGGTGCAACTTGCGATTTTTTATTGGCCCGCGCGATCGATCGATCCGGCTCAATTACTAACAGGAATATCTACTCTGACAAATGTTGCCATAGCCGGTGAATTAGATTTCTGGATGATTAAATTGGCGGGGGTTTTATCGAGTCTAACGCTGGTAGCCGCGCCGCTATATCAATACGATTTTCGGGTGCGCCGGATGCGGGCGGCTCGAAAATTGGCGGAAATTTCGGAAATGGAAATGAGTTGGCTAGAAGCTGAGAAATTGAGCCGTCGCAAAAGAGGTTTGCTGAGGCGAGCAGAGATTCAAATCCTCGGATTTATACTTTTAATCGGCGCTGTGATTGGCGGCGGTGTTTTTTTGGTTGACAGTTTGCGGGGAAATCAGCAGTTGTCGCAGTCGGTAAGCGGGCGGGGAAAATTCCCGCCGCTGGCTATTAAAACGGGCGATCCTTATATTCGGGCGCTGATGCGTACTATTTCTGCTAGCGAGTCGAATGTTGCTCGCCCTTATCACGTTGTTTACGGTGGCAAATACATATTAGATTTGAGCCGCCATCCTGACTGGTGCGTGAAGATTGTTAATGGCCCGAATCGAGGCAGGTGTACTACCGCTGCGGGCAGGTATCAATTTCTGACTACGACTTGGAAGGAGAAGGCTAAGCGCTATCAGGCGCGTCGTGCTAATTTTTTATTCTGGGAAGATTACAGTTTTGAACCAGAAGATCAGGATGCTGTGGTTTATGCTTGGTTGAGCGATCGCAAGTTTTGGAAAGCTGATATTTCTGAGATGTTGCGACAGGAAAGATTAACTGACGTGTTGCGGATGCTTTCGGGAACTTGGACGAGTTTGGGATATGGAATTGAAACCAATTCTATGAGTTCTCGTTTGCCGAAAGTCTACCGGGAAATGCTGCGGGAAGAATTGGAAAATGCTGGTTCTTAGGTTAAATTAACACAAAGAAGGGTAGGGACACGGCAGTCTCCATTGGTGTCAACTTAACGTTAAACAGTCCGACTGTCCGACAGTCCGACAGGGAATGAATTCCCTGCCTCAAAGCTAAAGTCCTCGCTATGAGGACTGAGAATAAAATTTTTTAAACTCATTAGTCCTCATAGCGAGGACTTTAGGTATTAGACAGGGGTTTCAACCCCTGGCGGACTGACGGGTAGGCGGGAATATTGATGGACTAAAAGCTTAAGTTGACACCTATGGGCCAAGCCGTGTCCTAGAGATATCCGGTGCAATCCACCATATTTGATATAATTACTTCAATTTTGGTAAAAATGCTGTCAAACATTTGTACAATTCTAATCCCGGCCCTGCTTGCAGGGGATAAAGCCTGTCGAAATTAATGGGGTTTCCCGGTGCTAATTTCCACTCGGTTTTCTGTGCTGTTTTTGGGGAAATTTCGATCGCTACCGTGATGTTAATAATGTTGTTGTGCTGGGGGATGCCCCGGAAGCAGTAACTTTTGCCCGTGCGTTTGTCGGAATCGCTGCCGGTGATGTATCTGTCTTGTTTGCGAAATTGAATTTCTCGAAAAGGTCGATCGAGCGCAAAGGAGTCTCGGTAGCGGTAGTCTCCGTCGCCCAAGCTTTCGACAGTCGGCTTGATTTGACTTATCACTGTTGCTGCACTAAGAGTTAGCATCATCGATCCGCATTCCTCCTGTGAAATCGGTGATTTTGGTTGCTGGTGTCTGAGTCGTCGTGGGCGGCTGAAACAAACCCGCCGTGTAACAAATTAATAAAAGCCCTTAAGCAGTTTAAGTTGATCCCTATCTATCGTGAATAATTATTTCATGCTTTCATCTCTGTTACCTATCTGAGTAATAATAGAAACATACAGCAAGCCGTGAGAAAATTTACGGGCGCATATTTAGGGATTAATTGACGATACTGCGAGGATACTGCTATGTTTGGCGTGACGCGAGAAACACAAAATTTAGGGCGGGTTGAAACCGGAAATTCCCAACGGCGAGGCTCTTTCACCTCTGCGTCTAAAAGTACCCGTATTCGGCTATCTCGAGTTTACAAAGATGAGGCTCTGGTGTCGGCTGCGCTAGCGGGACTGCCAGCTCTTTTGGCATCCCTGGAAAGCTTTCGCGAGGAGTAGAACCTGGCATTTTCTATTGCTATATATGGCGCGTGGATGCTTGTGATAGCGGCGGCCAACCGAGCAGGGGCTGTTTTGATTGCACCTAAAATCCTCCTCGATTTGAGTAGAGTTTTGCTGTGCTGAACTATTGCAAGACTCAGAAACCTGGTTGTTTATACAAAAACATTTTTACAGCCCTTTGTTATGGTATGAAAAATGGTATAAAAACCAGGTTTATTGGTATGTGTCCGTAAGTCTTGTGTTTACAAAATTTATTTGTCAGTGTCATCGGGTGCGATCGATGCCTCTACCTCTTGGGAGGAACGGCTTAACATAGAGTCGTGCAGGTGTTCGCTGTGCTGCCTTTCTTGAGCCATTAATTCTCTGGCTTTTTCTTCAGCAATTCCCTCCCCATGTGTTTCTAGCTCGTGGGAGGAACGATTGAGCATAGCTTCGTGCAAGTGTTCGCTATGCTGCCTTTCTCGTGCAATTAGTTGTCTAGCTTTTTCTTCAGCGTTCATGAGTAGTATCTCCAATTGTTTGTTTGAAGTGATTCTTATATTAAGATGCCACAATTCGAGGGTAAATGTAGCAAGATTAACATAAAATTTTACAAATAATTGTATAAAAAAAATTGAGTTGGCTGGCGGTGGGTATCGGGATCGGTGGTTGCTGAGCTAATTATTGCCAGACGCCGGAAAAGATATTCTTGACGGCGATCGCAATTCGATTTAAGTCTTCCTTCAGCAGCGGTGGCCAAGAAACTCCTCTGCGGAGTCCAGCTTCAAATTGCTGCAAACCTTCTACTGACAGTAAATGCAGTGCCGATATCAATTGTCGATCGAGCATTGGAGATTCTTGCAGCCCTTCAAACAATATTTTTAAAGCTAATAAAATCGATGTCACCTGTCCGGGTACGGGCGGTTGACCTTGTTTGAGACGCATCAGGAAGGCGTCGGGATTTTTCTTGGTTTCCAGGGCGGTTCCTTGGTCGATCAGAAAACTGCGGGCGGTTTTGTAATCCATTTGACGTGCGATCGATCGGAGTGCAATTAATTAGCAGGCATTATATCACTTTTTGGCTCGCTCAATTTGGTAATATATTTCCATACAGGCTACACTACAGCTACTGGTGAGGTGCGCCCATAAGCACGCTACAGCTACTGATTAGACACGTAGCATTCATCCCACAGTCGCCTGGAGCAAAGTGAAACGGACAGGGAAAAATAAAACAATGGCAAAACACCAAAGAAATAGCAGAAAATCCAAGATTTATCGCTACTTGTGGCTGCTTTTTTTGTGTCTGAGCTTTCTGTTAGTTCCGCTCATCAAAAAAATAGTTGCCTCTACGCCATTTCCCCCACCCGCTCCTATTGAAAATAATGCTAGTTTTGGAGCAAGGATTCAAAGGACGATGGGGCTACTTGCTGCTAGCACTCCAACAGACCGTCGCCAAGTGCGTATTCTATTCTACGGTCAATCCATCACAGAACAAGATTGGTGGAAAGATGTAGTGAAGGATTTAAGACAGCGATTTCCCAATGCAGATTTGATTGTGGAAAATCGGGCGATCGGAGGATTTGCCGCCCCGATTTTAATCCGTCCCAGCGAACACGATTTGTATCCTTTTTATCCAGACTTGCTAATTTTTCACGTCTACGGAGGCGGTGAAGATTACGAAGCCATAATTGCCAATGTCCGCAGCCGCACTGCTAGCGAAATACTCTTGCATTCAGACCATCTTGACTGGATGCCTACAGGCAACAGCGACGATCCAAATTCAGTCAAAAGATACGAATGGCACAACACTCATTCTACTAAATGGCTGCCGGAGTTGGCCGATAAATACGGCTGCGAAATAGCCGAAATTCGTGAACCTTGGCGCAGGTATTTGAAAGACAATCGCTTGCAGCCACAACAGCTATTGAGCGACAGCATTCACCTCAACGATTGGGGAAACTTTCTCCTAGCGGCCCTGATAAAACCGCATCTGCGATACAAGCCAAATTCTCCTCAACCGCCGCAGGATTTAGTGAAAACCTATACAGTTGGCACCGATGTTAAATGGCAAGATGGCAAGTTGGTTTTAGAATTTGAAGGAAATAGAATAGATGCGATCGCCGATAAAACCTTCAACGGCAAAGCAATTTCTGCTAGAATTGCGATCGACGGCAAAAAACCCTCAGAATTTCCTGAACTTTACAGCATCACCAGACCTAGCGTTACTCTTGGCGTCGGTTGGCCAGCAATCATCCAAATATCCAGTCAAAAACCGCTAATCGTCGAAGATTGGAAAGCCGTGATTACTGAGATTAACAGCGACGCCAGCAAGTTTAAATTTGACGTTGTAGGTTCTAAAACAGGTTACGACGGCAGCGGTACAAACGACGAAATGTTTGTCTCAAACTCTGGCCGCGTCGTGATTGAACCGAGAAACTGGTGGCTGAAAAATTCTTATGAAGAGTCTAAAAAACCGACGCCTAAAGGCTTTGAAATTTCCTGGCAAGTGCGACCAATGTTTGTTGATTCATACGTTCCTCCACAAATTACAGATTCAAGCCGCGAGTATTCTACAACATTGGCTCAGAATTTGAGCAACTCCAAACACACCCTCGAAATCGTCCCCGAAACAGATGGGAAAGTTCCAATCCAGGCAATTCGAGTGTATCGCCCTCCTTTCTCCTTCTCCAATCTACCATCTGAAGTTGAGAGTTTTAAACCGCAGATATCAGCGGATGAACACGGATGAACGCTGATGCAATTTTATCGGCGTTTATTTGCGTTCATCTGCGGTTAAAAAAATATTCATGTTATTTTATAGAAATCCTGGTGGCATTCGGGTTGATGATTGTTCAAACCCTTAATATTTAAGCGTCTTGACTCCTGAATCCTGCTATAATCGCCAAGATTATCAACCTTTGAGCATCCTCAACTCGTGAAATATCAACAACGATAAAAAGAAATCTGCTACAAAAATCAACACCCAAGAAGTTACCACCGCCGCCGTTGCAGCTTGGCCTACTCCTTTCCCTCCGCCCACCGTCGTCAATCCCCAACCGCAACCGACAAGGGCAATTATCAACCCAAAAATAAAACTTTTAATCACCACAGTTACTAAATCCCCAGGCCCCAAAAAAGTCCGCACCGATTCCAAAAATACCGACGGTTCCAAATTATAAAAATGAACCGCTACAAATAGCCCGCCCAAAATTCCCACCGCTACCGCAAAAATTGTTAAAATCGGCAGCATGATGCAGCAAGCTATCACCCTCGGCACTACTAAATAATCAACCGGATTTGTTCTTAACATATACAGGGCGTCTATTTGTTCCGTCACCTGCATTTCTCCTATCTCCGCCGCAAAGGCCGAACCTACTTGTCCCGCCACCACGCCCGCCGTTAAAAGTGGTGCTAATTCGCCACAAAATGCCACAGCAAACGCACCTCCCATCGCCCCAACCGCCCCAAAGCGAACCAATTCTCTGGCGGATTGAAATGTAAAAATCATGCCGCCAAAAAAGGCTATTAGCAGCACGGATCGGAAAGAATCCAGGCCTACTGTTACTAAATGTTCCATGATTTTGCGACGGTCAATTTTGCCTTGGAGTATGCGTAGCAGCACTTGGCCCCCCAGGAACAACGTCAAAAAAAACCGCTGAAACCACCTGTTATTGAAGGTTTCATCTAAATGTCGATCGCGCTTTTCTTGGTATTTCTTAACCACTGACGGAGGGCTCGCGATTAATTGCAAACAGGGCGAAGCACTGCTAAATAGAGATTTTCGGCAATCCTACAGCAATTATTGCACGATTTGTCAACATATATTTTTTGTCTCTGGGCCCTGCGGTTGGTGGGTTAGGCGCGGTTTAAGATTTATTTATTGGTGACTTAACTTAATCGCCGCGCCCAACCCACCCTACAATATGACTAAAATCTAAAATCCTAGGACTACGGGAGCAAGTAACAAGTCGATAAACTTATCTAACTGTTCATTATTCTTTTCGGCTTGATCCTTGCCAATTCTCAGCAGTGCCGATATCTTCTCTTCCGAGGCATCATCAATCGGCAGCGGTTGTTCGTGGCTCAAATCGGGAGTAATTCTCAAATATTGATTCGGTCTTTCAACCGCATCATAAATTTGAATTAGTTGATAATTTACAGTTTCAGCAACTCCCGTCATCATGATATTAATCAAAGGCTCTACCCACTCAATTTGACCCCAATTTTTTACTTTTTCGTAGGGGTATTTTTTCTGAGCTTCTCCGGTTCCCAAGGATAAAATTACCATATCTTTTGCTTTCGGGCCTCGGTAGGAGTCATTGTCAGGAATTCTGAATTTATTTCTAACTTCTGCATAAGCACAAAGTGCGGGATTGTTGGCGAAGACTCCCCCGTCAATTAAAGCGTAGCATTCATTGCTAAAAGAATAGATTTTAGAAGCCTCAAAATAAGAGGGAGCTGCCGATGTGGCTCTGGCGATATCTCTAATAAAATAGTCTTCGGCTGGATATTCTTTAGCATCTATTTGATCGAAAAAGTGAGCTTTTCTCCTTTCGATGTCGTAACTGGAAATTAAACAAGGTTTTAGCAGTTCGCTGAGTTTGCAATCTCTAAAATTTTCCCAAAATAATTTTTCTAAGGGCTCGCTGGGATATTTCTCATCTCTCACACCATTTAGAGATCTGACTTTTTGCCACAATGAAGTCTGAAAAACGTCGCGGCCACTCTCAATCGAAAAATTAACAGCGTCTTGGGCTGCCCACCGAGGTCTGGTGGGATTTTCGGCATCGGGACACAAATAGATGCAAGTTAAAATTCCTCCTGCACTCGTGCCGGCGATTAAATCAAAATAGTCAGCTATTCTCGCATCAGGGTTGCCACTTTTTTGTTGCAGCTTTGACTCAACGCTAACTAAAATTTGCGCTGGAATAATTCCTCTAATTCCGCCTCCATCTATGGATAAAATTCTGGTATATTTCGCCATAATTGTTGCCTATTCTGAATATTTTCTCGTTTGCTAATCTCAAATCCCCAAGCCTCCGAATCCATGCACCGCTTCATCTAAAATCTAAAATTTCAAATCTAAATTTAATTGGCGGGCTGCGATCGTATAGCGAAAAATGTATTCTACAATTTCTACGTAATTGTAGGCGGCGGCTGGCGACTCTGCCCAGACTGTAATGCCGTGATCGCGAATTAACAAAGCGGGTACAGAGGGCGCACAAATGGCAAAAAATTCGCAAATTTCCTTGGCTATCTTAGGGACTTCTAAATAATTTGTAAAGAGGGGTATCGACACTTGCGGGTTTTCCTCCCACATTCCCAAACCTTTCAGCATTTCGATCGCCGGTAAAGGCACTGCATCTCCTGCGGTTAGCCGAGAAACTAAATTTGCCTCGATGGAGTGGACGTGATAGCAAGCTTTCGCGTCTGGAAAACAATTGTAAACGGCTAAATGAATGCTGGTTTCGGCGGAAGGGCGGCTGTCAGCAACAGGTTGCTCGACAATTGCGCCGTCTAAGTTCATTCTGATAAAATCTTGTTCAGTTAACTGCCCTTTCGCGCGGCCACTAGCAGTAATCCAGAAAGTGCCATCTGGTAAGCGGGCTGAAAGATTGCCAGCAGTCCCAACCATCCAACCGCGATCGTAAAAATGTTTGGCTGCTGCAATTAAATCCGATCTCAAATCACCACTCATTCTTGACAAATCCTCAGTTTTTAATCTACTTTTTACGTTAATAGGAATTGCGCTGGTTTATCTAAACGTAGTGCACTGCGTACCTTATATCAAATCCGGTAGCATCGGACTTATATGCACGGGGGCGGGTTTATTATATTGTCTATTATGGGCAATTATTGTTTGTGAACCCGCCCCTACAAAATTTAACATCGTACAATACCGATGCAAACGGAATTTATATTACCTGAGAAAGGCGATAGTTTCAATTCCATTTTTGGGACAAATTTTCCAACACATCAAAAAAATTATCCCATTTAGTATAAGGCTTTTGCTGTTCGTCTAGATACTGGGCAAGCCGATCGCGCGCAAACACCGACGAAGCCTGCAAAGCCATATTAAAATCCGTTAGCGAATCTCCGATCGCCACCTGTTCCTCGGCCGGGTGCTGGCCCATCACCCGCACCTTAGACACCAATTCCTCATCTCCTTCAAACTCAGAATTGACTTGCAAGCGAGGGCCACTAGCGTCCACATCCACAGCGTAAATAACCCTCGCCCGGTGTACCAAATCGCCCATTACCGTCTCTACCATAATCCGAAGACCGCCGGAAACGATCGCAAAATCTACCTTTTTTTTGTCCAAAAAATCCAGCAATTCCACCAATCCCGGCCGCATCAGCTTTCCCCTAGAAAATTCCACAATTTCCCCGTAACGTTCCGAGGGAATAGACTCTAGTAACTGCCGCACTCCCGATCGCAAACTCAGCCTTCTAGCGTATATTTCTGGCATCAGTTGAGACGACAGTTCCGGTGCGAAATGCTTGAGCATTGCCACAAAAGTTTCTTCAACAGTTATCGTGCCGTCAAAGTCGCAGAATACCACCCGTTGCTGATTGTTCGGGATTGAAGATTTTGGCTTGTCATCGGTCATTGTCAGTCGCACCTTTCGAGAACAGGAAAAGTTTACACAATTTATCCTACACTGTCGAGCCATCGAGCGCGACTGCCCAAAACTAATAGTGACGTGCTGTTTGTTGGCAATTTCCCGCAGGATTTTATGCAGATTCTTCGAGAGAATCTTCATCATCCAGGGAATCTTCATCATCCAGGGAATCTTCATCATCCAGGGAATCATCCAAGGAATCTTCTACCTCCTGCTTTTGGTTTTTTGTCTTTTGGGGGTTAGACTTAGCAGGCAAACAGATTAAATTATCATCCTCAGTATTAATCAAACCTTTCGATCGCAACTTACCCATCAAGCGCGTCACCGTCACCCGCGTTGAGCCAATTGCGCTGCCAATTTGAGCGTGAGTCAATGTCCAAGGCAGTCGGTAGCCCCGAACCACATCCGGTTCGCCGTCACCTATGTAAGGTTCGCCGAACTCTTCGATCAACAAAGTGAGAAATCCCAGCAGTCGGTCGATCGTCCGGCGCTGTCCCAAAGTGCTCAGCCAGAGAAGTTTCCGCTGGTGTTGGTAGCGAAACGCATCCAAAATTTCCCTACGAAAGTGAGGCCAATTATCCAAGTCGTGCCAATACATCCACACTACGTGAGTTTGATCGGCGTGGGCGTAAGCTTGGAGAGTAAACGGAGACTGAGCAACCAGTTCAAAGGGCTGACCGGCGCCAACGAAGCCCAAAAAAGCTTCTTCTGTAGTTTTGTCAGCGGATTTCGACTTCCCCGCAGCAGCGCTAACTTGAGCACTGCCTACGAGCCGCACAGAACCTTTCTGGACTAAATACAGCAGTCCGGGTCTTGCGGGAATCCGCTCGTCTTTGCTAAAAGTCCGGCAGCGGTAGTGTTCCTGGGCCCAGTCGATAATTCGCTGCCAAGTGATAAACGGTCGATCGATAGTCTCTACAGATGTGGAAGTTGATTGCATAAGTGAGGCTCTGGGATATATTTAAGAGTGAGAAAAACAGCTTCTGCCAGCAGTGCGATACCAAGTGAGACAACCAACCCCCGATCGAGCTTGCACGCTTCTTAACTGTGCTGACTTTTCTTAGTTTTACCGAAATATTTAATGTAGCAAAAAATACATCAAAATGGTATAGTTCAGCAAAAAATTTGTCGTAAATTATTGTATATTTAGCAAAAAAATCGCTATAAAGCCGATTAATTCGATGTAGCCTCGTCCGGGGGAGCCGATCGACTATCTCTGAGATCAGCAGTTTAACGTACAAGAAAAGTGCAAGCGGTAACAGTCGATCGTTGCTCTTACGGTAGGATGAGCCGATATGGATACAGCAAATATGGAGCAGTGCCCGGAAGTTACAGTGAAGTGTTTCTTGCTTTCCAGGTTCCAAAGGGCGATCGGCCAGCAAGAGGCACTAGGGAAAATTCCATTAAATCTCATAGGTGGCACCATTCTCAAGAACGGGCAAGATGCCCATTCCACAAGAGATGAATTTGTTCTCAAGAACAGGCAAGATGCCTGTTCCACAACAAGTGAATTTGGTTGTGGGGTGGGCATCCTGCCCGCCCAAGATGCCTGTTCCACAAAGAGTGAATTTGATTTTGGGGTGGGCATCCTGCCCGCCCATAAAAAGCTTATTGAGAATGGTGCAATAATTCCGTTAAATCGGAGTAAAGATAGCGCGCGGGTGCTGTACCTGTCTGCGATCGCCCTGAAATTGGCTAAAAGTTGGCAGCAGACACCGCAGACAATCGCCGCCGAGTTGGCCGAAACTCTCCAACCGCTGTGCTACCCAGATTTCGCCGTTAAAGTCGCACGGGCTGGAATTATTGAGTTGGAGTTGACTGATGCAGGTTTAGCCGTCTGGTTGCAGCGTTTAGCTCAAACGAACCTCCCACTTCCAGAATCTCGAATATTATCTCCTGTTGTGTGTGCCGATCGACTGTTTCCGATTCAGTACAGCCACGCGCGCTGCTGTTCCCTGCTGCGAATGGCCCACCGCGATCGGATAATTGCGATCGCCCAGCCAGATGTCGCTACAGCGCCGGAAATTTGGTCGCTGGAGAGTCCAAATCCTATCCCTTGGATCGACGAGGGCGATCGACTGCGGTTAGTGCATCCAGCAGAACGCCGTTTAATATCCCAACTGTTAACAGTGCTAGACAATTTATATCCTAATTTTGAGGTAAAAAAACGCGAACAACCTGTCAATTATTTCAAATTAGCCAATAGTTTGAGCGAAGCATTTCAGATTTTTTACAGCCAGTGCCGAATTTGGGGAGAAGTTAAAATAGAACAGCCACAACTCGCCCAAGCTCGATTAGGTTTAATATTAGCAACTCAATCTTTGCTGCGATTTATCCTAGAAAATTTGTTGAACGCTATTGCTCCTTTAGAACTTTGAATTAGTCCGTATAAAAAAGTAACAAGTAGCATAAAAAAAAGTATTTTACTGTATTTTGGCGCTGGTTTCGGACAAGTTTAATTTTTGAAATCGCAGCGATAAATGAGTTATTTTTGCCCGCTTAAACGAATTTCCAAAAAAGTGCGATAACCCGTTATATTATGTCCGGTCGATTCCCTCCGCTTCGCTTCGCCCAAAATCATGTAGGGGCGGGTTCACCAACAATATCTGCCAATAATTGACAATCTCAAAAACCCGCCCCGGCCGGGATATTATGGTCAATCGATCGGACATGATATTACTCTTTGACAGAGAAATAGCAGCAGCGCTATGCAGTTTAAACCAGTGTGAATTTTCCGCCAGCGGTGCGATCGCTCCTGATTAATTTCCGCTGCAATTCCCCACGAAAAAGCCATCAAAAGCGTCCCATCGAGTCCGTAATAAAAATGAGAAACCAGCCATACATTATCCCTGTGAAAAATCCCGTCTTGAAATCCCAAGAAAAAGCCTGCATCTAGTTTAAGGCGTTGCAGGCGAGATTTGCTTTTTTCCTGGTTTTGCGATCGGCAGTGTTACTGTAAATGTACTGCCCACACATTCTTCACTGCTCAACGTAATTTCGCCACCGTGCAAGTCCACGCATTTTTTAACAATGCTCAGCCCCAGTCCAGTACCGGGAATTCGACCGACATTTTTAGCCCGGTAAAATGAATCAAAAAGCCGTCCTTGGTCTGCTAAAGGTATGCCAATTCCTGCATCCTGTACCGAAAAAATAGCCTCGGTTTCAGTAACTTTTAATTCAAAAATTACTTCGGTATTGGGGGCAGAATACTTAATAGCATTGGACAGCAAATTGCCCAGAATTCGCCGGAGCAAGCTTACCTCCAAACACGCCATAGCCGATTGATGGTGATTCACAAAAATCAGCGTCACCCGATCATTTTCAGGTTTCAGCTTCAGGCTGCTCTGAAATTCGCCTACCAACTCATTACAAAACTTTGCTAAGTCTAGCGGTAGCAAGCAAAACCCGGCTTGTCCTGACTCAACACGCCCCAGCAGCAGAACATCATCTAATAACAAATCTATACCTTTGGCGGCTGCTTGAGTTTTGTCTAGAAGTTCTTGTGTTTTCTCATCTGTTAATGTCAACTTGTACTTGCTAAGAAGTTGTGTAGTGCCGATGATGAAATTCAAAGGATTGCGAACGTCGTGGGCAATCATGTACAGCAAAGATGTTTTCATCTCATTGAGTTCTTGGGCTGTTTGCAGAGTGCGATCGAGTTGGTCGTGAGACAATTTGAGAGTTAAAGACAACTGGCGCGATCGCAGCAAAATCTCCACCCGCGCTTGCAATTCAATCTTCTCGATCGGAGCGATAATCAAATCATCAATACTTTGCCAAATAAATTGCGTTGCCATCCCTACATCCGAGCGGGATGTAATCAAAAGAAAAGGCAAGCATACCGGGTGTTCTGCCTGTTTTTGGGCTGCCACCCATTGCCAGTGGCGTTTCAGGGAAATACCGTCAATTATCCCCAGGTCAAAAGATTGATTAAATGGTAAAAAATCCTCACTATTATCTGTGGAGTTTGGCAGCAATACCTCATAGTAAACAGCTAGCCATTCTAATAACAGGCGGCGATTTTCTTTCTGTTCGACAAGCAATAAAATTTGACTCACGCAGATTCTCCTAGCAAGCTGTGCACAATGGATAGCAAATCTCTAACGATCAAAGGTTTTACCAACATATTCCGAGCCCCGTGGCAGAGGCTTTCGTGCCCAATAGCAGCGCTTTGTTTGGGCGAGAGTATCAGAAAAGGGATTTGGTGATTTCGCAGTTGTTCGCAGCAGTCCCAAATCCGGCGATCGAAACCAGAAATATCTACTAAAGCCATCCCGATCCTAGCAGGCTGACTGATAGCTTGTGCAACATCTTCAAAGTTATAAGCCGCGATCATCTGGTATCCTTCTTTGTTAAGAAATTGTGCTAATAGTTCCAAGTTTCGATGATTGCGATCTACGGCTAAAATTATTGATTTGCCAGTCATTTATCAGGTTCCTGTGAATACGGGTTATACCATTTTAGATTTTAGATTTTAGATTTTAGATTGGAGAGTGAGTGATTATATATGGGTTGGGATGTGGCATAAAGTTGGATTCTTTTTCTATCTGGAATTAGCTTACTTGTCGGCGAACTATTACATAGGTTTTCAGTTGAGTGAAGTACAGATGCTGGGGTACAGGACACTGCCGCGTACCCTGTACCCCTACTGTATTTCATAGAATTAAAAACTACACTACGATAAAAGTCGAAAAATACACAAATTTACCAATATATTTAAGTTTTCCAGGACTTAGGCTAGTGGTGAGGTGCGCGGTGCGCCCCCTACTCATTAGTAGATTCACGACTGCGAAATTAGCTGCACTTGCCCAGAAACAGCAGGACAAACCCCGATTCAATCTTCATCCGCTCCCCCCTCAATCCACACCGGCGCCGAACTCAAAATGCCGCGCAGCCCCGCTATCGGTTTGCTGACTTTGATTCCGTAGCGAGTAATCTCGAGTTCTCGCAGAGTTCTCTCGAAATTGCTGACTCGTTTTTTAATTACTCCGATCGCCTTGCGGATTTCTGTCCTATTATGCAATTGGCGTTCCAGATAGCGTATAAACAGAAGATTATCCGCCAAATAGCTAATTCCGATCTCGGTCAGCCGAAAATCTCCGCTAATGGCTTCTACCTCATTAATCAAGATAACGGTGACTCCCATATTCTTCAGATACTTGCACAAAGCGTGCAAATTGTTCACCAAATCTTGTCCCTGCATCGAAAGCTGATAGCCAGAAATACTGTCAATCATCACAATCCGCGTCTTTTCCTGCTCCACCTCCTGCCGTACCATACAGGCAAACTGATCCGGCGAGTACAGCAAAGGTTCCACGGGTATCACCGAAAGGCTTCCTTGTCCAATCATCGCCCCAACCGGGATGTTAACTGATTCGCAGCGGCGCAGCAGAGTAGAACTTGACTCCTCAAAAATGTAAACTACCGATCGCTCCCCCCTTCCTGCAGCTTCCTTCATAAACTGAATCCCCACCGTCGTTTTACCCACGCCGCTAGGCCCGCTAATCACCGTCACAGTCCCCCGTTCCAGTCCCCCGTGCAGCAGTTCGTCAATTTCTGGAACCCCAGAAGAAATCGCTTCCGCAACAAAATCCTGTTGAAAGTTGTCTGGAAGCAGTCGCGGAAACACCTCCATACCAGCCTGAGTCAGGCGCAGCGAATGGCGGCCGCTGCGGAAGTTAGAGCCTCGCAGCTTGGTGACAGTCAGGGCGCGTCCTTCAGGGCGCAGTTCTAAATAAATTACCCCGTCGCTGATGAATTGCAAATCGTCATCGGGAGCACTTGAAGTGCCTTCGGAGGTAAACACCACCGTCGCCCCCCCTTCGACTAAAAACCGCAGAAAAGACAAAACTTGCTTGCGAAACTGAAACTCATCCGCAGCTAAGTAGCGAAATTGAGTGATTGCGTCCAAAAACACCCGTTGTGGCTTGACAGCTTGGACTCGCTCGATAATCTTTTGTGTAGTCGGTTCTCGCTCCACCTCGGAGGGGGAGAAAATATCATAAGTCTGAACTTCTGTAAAAAATTCTGAGGATGGGCTCAAATCGAGGAACGCCATCGCTTCCATATCAAAACCGAGACTTGTGGCATTGGCCCGCAATTGCGCTTCCGGTTCTCCTAAAGTAATAAACAGGGGCGTTTCTCCCAGAGCCACACCTGCTGCCAAAAAGTGAAAGCCCAGTGTAGTCTTGCCAGTACCCGGGCCGCCGCGCACCAGATAAGAGCGTTGAGGAATCAGGCCGCCGCCAATCACTTCGTTGAGACCGGTAATTCCCACAGAAATTCGGTTTTGAGACATTTGTTTCTTCATGTTTTGAATATCGGGCCCGTATTAATATTTAATGGTTTTAGGCAGTGTTTTGATAATTTTTTTTACCGGGCGTCTGATAACCTTCATGAAATCTTTTTCTACCGAAAATTACGTAAGCATACAAGAATTAGAAAGTATTGTCGGGGCTGCTGGCATCTGTCGCTGGCAAGATACAGAGCCATTTTGGCAAGAACGGGTAGAAAAAGCAGTTGCCCCCGACACGAAAATGGATTGTACTGTTTACCCCAATACTCAGGAAGAACTGGCGGCCGTCATTGCTTGGGCACAGCAACATCGCTGTGCAGTCTTGCCTTGTGGCAGTGGCAGCAAACTTGATTGGGGCGGTTTAGTTAAATTAGACTCCGATCCCCCCCGGCCCAGGGCGGGCACGGGGGCACCGCCCCTACAAAGGGGGGAGCAAGATGTTGTCAAAGTGGGTCTTTTTAAGGGGGATTTAAGGGTATCTCCTGATGCAGCGGGGCTTGTGGCTGTCAGCACTTCGCGCCTCAATCGGCTTGTAGAACACGCTGTGGGCGATTTAACGGTGACTGCGGAAGCGGGGATGAAGTTTGCGGATTTGCAACAAATTTTAGCTGCAGCAGGTCAATTTTTGCCGATCGATCCAGCATATCCGCAACAGGCAACTTTGGGCGGCATTGTCGCTACTGCTGATGCGGGTTCCTTGCGGCATCGCTATCGGGGGGTGAGAGATTTGCTATTGGGAATTACCTTTGTGCGATCGGACGGTAAAATTGCCGTAGCCGGGGGTCGAGTTGTTAAAAATGTCGCCGGTTACGACTTGATGAAACTGTTTACTGGTGCTTACGGCACATTGGGCGTCATAAGTCAAGTAACTTTCCGAGTTTATCCGCTGCCTGAATCATCGGGAACCGTAGTGCTGACAGGGGAAATTAATGCTTTGTCCCAAACGGCTCAAATCTTATTATCCTCTGCTTTGACACCAAGTGCCGTTGATTTGCTGTCACCTGAATTAGTGGCAAAATTAGGCTTAGGAAAGGGCACGGGATTAATCGTCAGATTTCAAAGTATCGCCCCAAGTGTTAAACAACAATCAGCCCGCTTGCTGGAAGTTGGCGAAAAGTTGGGTTTGCAAGGCACTAGCTACGGCGAAAATGATGAGAATCAGTTATGGCAAAGATTGCCAGAAACAATGTGGGATTCTGGCACAAAGTCGGCAATTATTTGCAAAATAGGAATCAGACCGTCGGAAGCTGTAACGGCAATTAACACATTGCCGATACAGAACGCTTGGATTCATGCAGGCAGCGGTTTGGGGGTTTTGCGGTTTGAGAATGCGACGGCGGATACGTTGTTGCAGGTACGCAGAGGGTGCGAAGCTAAAGGCGGTTTTCTGACTGTTTTAGCAGCGCCGACCGATATCAAGCAACAGTTAGATGTTTGGGGCTATACTGGAAGTGCGATCGATTTAATGCGCCGGATCAAACAGCAGTTTGACCCGGAAAATCTTTTGAGTCCCGATCGTTTTATCAGCGGTATTTAGTTTAAAGTTTATAGTCAGGAGTTGGGTATTTCTTGAATCCCGGTCTATGTCATTTGTGAACCAGATTTGTTTTTTAACGAACCGCGAAGGCGCGAAGACCGCGAAGAAAGAGAAAAGAAGAGAAGTTTTGTTTGCTTGATGGATTTAGGCTTGCTAAGCATAGCAACCGCGCCTGACTGTTAGGAAGTTCTTTTCTTAATTGCTGAAATATAAGCAATCGATTGCTTCTGACTTCTCTCCTAGATAACTAAACTTTTTTTCTTATTCCTTCTTTCTTCTTCCGACTTCCATCGGACTGACATCCGTTACATCCGTTACATCCCGTACATTGCTCGTTGCCGAACTTTCTCCCATATATGCAAACTTCAGAAAAATCTCAACTTCCCAGCGACAATTTAAGACCTGCAAAAGAAAGCAATTTTCTAGCACAAAATCCCCAATTACAAACCCTCGAAATCCCAGGTTTCGACGCGAACAATCCGCCCGATCCGAAATTAATCGACACTTGCGTACACTGTGGCTTTTGTTTGTCAACTTGTCCGAGTTATCGCGTACTCGGCAAAGAAATGGATTCCCCCAGAGGCCGCATTTATTTAATGGATGCAATTAACGAAGGCGACGCACCTTTAAACGAAGCAACCTCGCAGCATTTCGATACTTGTTTGGGCTGTTTGGCCTGCGTTACAACTTGTCCGTCTGGAGTTCAATACGACAAGTTAATTTCCGCTACTCGCCACCAAGTTACTAGAAATCAGGAACGCACTTTTTCCGACAATGTAATTCGCACTCTGATTTTTAATCTCTTCCCTTATCCTCACAGATTGCGGCCTTTGCTTGTACCGCTATTTATTTATCAAAAATTAGGACTGCCAAAACTTGTCCGCAAAACAGGTTTGCTGAAAAAAGTCTTTCCCCGCTTGGCGGCGATGGAATCAATTTTGCCGAAAGTTACTGTCGATTCTTTCCGGGATAATTTACCAGAGGTAATTCCGGCACAAGGGGAGAAACGCTATCGAGTCGGCGTGATTTTAGGCTGCGTGCAGCGGCTGTTATTTTCGCCAGTTAATGAGGCTACTGTGCGTGTTTTGACGGCTAACGGTTGCGAGGTTGTGGTTCCTAAAAGTCAGGGATGCTGTGCTGCTTTGCCGGAACACCAAGGCCAAGCCCAACAGGCGAAAGCTTTGGCGAGACAAATGATTGATAGCTTTGAAAATACGGGTGTTGATTTTGTGATTATCAACGCTGCTGGGTGCGGCCATACTTTGAAAGAATACGGTCACATTTTAGCGGATGACCCTGATTATCGGGAGAAAGCTGAGAAATTTGCTGCTAATGTTAAGGACGTGCAAGAGTTTTTGGCAAGTGCGGGAATTACGGCAAAACTCAATCCTTTGATTGACGGAGATTTGACAATTGTTTATCAGGATGCTTGTCATTTGTTGCACGGCCAAAAAATTAGTTTGCAGCCGCGTCAGTTGCTGCAACAAATCCCTGGGGTGAAGTTAAAAGAACCTGTGGATGCGGCTTTGTGCTGCGGGAGTGCGGGGGTTTACAATATGCTTCAGCCGGAGGTGGCTGATGAGTTGGGTGTGCAAAAGGTGGAGAATTTGCTGAATACTGGGGCGGAGTTGATTGCTTCTTCTAATCCGGGTTGTTCTTTGCAAATTAAGAAGCATTTGGAGTTGCAGGGAAAAACAGTTACTTTGATGCACCCAATTGAGCTTTTGGATTATTCGATTCGCGGGGTGAAGTTGCTGAGGAAGTAGTTTTGTAGGGCGGGCGGTGTCTGCCCTATTTTCGCTGCTGAGTGAGATTTTTTTTATGAACCGCAGAGGGCGCAGAGGGCGCAGAGGAAGAGAAGAGAGAGAAATATGAATAGGTTATTGTATTGAGAAAGTACGCGCGGCTTAGCTATCCCGCTCTTAATCGCACTTTTCACTCTTCCTACAAGCTAAAATTAAATTAAACAGTCCCTAACCCCGGACAACAGTTATGGTAACTCAACTTAAGTCTCCTCAAAAACCTGATGTAATTTACCCCGACAGCGACGGCGAACCAATGTCAGACAATACCAAACAATTTCGCTGGATACTCATCATTCAACAAAATTTAGCGTGGCTATTTGCGGATGACCCGAATGTATTTGTCGCCGGAAATTTGCTGTGGTATCCTGTTGAAGGAGATAACAAAACTTCTATCGGCCCGGATGTGATGGTAGTCTTGGGCAGACCGAAAGGAGATAGGGGTTCTTACAAGCAGTGGGAAGAAGAAAATATCGCGCCACAAGTAGTGTTTGAAATTCTTTCTCCCGGTAACAGGCTAACAGAAATGAATAAAAAACAGGTATTTTACGATCGCCACGGGGTAGAGGAATATTACCTGTACGACCCGGAACGCAACGATTTCAGCGGTTGGATGCGTTCACAGGGGCGTTTGGACGTAATTGATGCGATCGAAAATTGGGTCAGTCCCCGACTGGGAATTCGCTTTGATTTGTCGGGTGAAGAGTTGCAAATTTATCGCCCTGACGGCCAACCGTTTACAAGTTATGAGGATGTTTCTCGCAGCTTGGAACAAGAACGACTGCGGGCAGAACAAGCTGAACAGCGGGCTGCTGTCCTAGCAGAAAGACTGCGATCGATGGGAATTGACCCGGAACAATTGTAAACTAGATGGGGGAAAAGACCATCGCACTTTTAAATTTTAGCAAAAGTGCGATCGGCATAATGACTAATGACTAATGACTATTTCCCGTCTTCTAACCTCAAAAAATGCACCTGTCCCGAAGCTTCCGCCACTAAGATTGTCACCCCATCCGGTGCAATAGCGCAAGCTTTCAAAGCACTATCTCCGCTGAAACTAGCAATTACTTCTCGACTTAACAAATCCCAAACTTTGAGAGTATTATCGTCCGAAACAGAAATTGCCTTTGTTCCCATAGTCGCCACCGATGTTACCGCATCTGCATGACCTGCCAAAGTAAAAACTTCTTTTCTACTTGACAAATCCCAAACTTTCAAATTCTGTTCCCGCCCTCCTGAAATCGCCCATTTGCCATCCGCCGTAACTGCCACAGCATTCACAAAACTCTCATGACCTTTGAGAGTGAAAAGTAGATTTTTGACGGCTAAATTCCAGAAATTTGCCAAAATATTCTTTTCTTTACCCAAACTCCAAATTTTCAGAGTTTGGTCGCCGGAAGCCGAAATAACCCGCTTGCTGTCGGGAGTAACTGCCACAGCTTTTATCCCGTCCTCATGACCTAAAAAAGTAAAAACTTCCTCTCCTGTTTCTAGATTCCAAACTTTAATAGTTTTGTCTCCAGAACCGGAAATCGCCATCGTTCCGTCTGGCGTCACTGCCACAGAATTTACCCAGTCTGTGTGACCCGTGAAAGTAAAGATTTCTTTTCCGGTTTCTATATCCCAAACTTTCACAGTTTTGTCGCCGGAACCCGAAACTACTCGCTTGCTATCCGGTGTGATTGCGATCGCTTTTACCCAATCTTGATGCCCCGAAATAGTTAAAATTTCCTGTCCCTTTTTGAGATTCCAGACTTTAATGCTGTTGTCTCCTGAACCGGAAATCGCTTTCGTACCGTCCGCCGTCACTGCTACGGCATTTACCCAGTCATCGTGACCTGCAAATGATAAATTTTCTTTGCCTGTTTCTAAGTGCCAAACTTTGAGAGTTTTGTCAGAGGAACCAGAAACTATCCTCTTGCCGTCCGGGGTAACGGCCACAGCATTCACTGGGGCTATGTGATTGGTAAAAGTGAAAAGTTCTTCTTTTGTTTCGAGATTCCAAACTTTCAGCGTTTTGTCGCCGGCAGCCGAAATTACCCGTTTGCCGTCGGGGGTAACAGCCACAGCTTGAACGAAACTGCTGTGTTTTCCTAAAGTGAAAAGTTGCTTTCTTTCTGACAAACTCCAGACTTGAACAGTTTCGTCGTAGCTGCCGGAAATTATTTTTTCGCCGTCGGGAGTAACGGCTACACTTTTTACCCAGTCTGTATGACCGGTGAGAGTAAAAAGTTCTTTTCCGGTTTCTATGTTCCAGACTTTCATGCTGTTGTCTCCCGACCCGGAAATTAACCGTTTGCTATCAGGACTTACTGCTACGGACTGGACAAAACTGCTGTGACCTTTGAAGTTAAAAATTACTTCCCTGCTTGTCAAATCCCAAACTTTAATACTGCCATCCCAAGAACCTGAAATTACTCGCTTGCCGTCGGGAGTTACTGCTACTGCTTCTACGGCAAAAGTATCGCCTGCAAAGGTAAATATTTCTGTCGCTGTTTCTAAATCCCAAATTTTAATTGTATTGTCCCAAGAACCGGAAATTACTTTAGTACCGTCGGGGGTTACAGCTACAGCATTGACGTAGGTAAGATGACCTTTGAGGGTGCCAAGTTCTTCTCCTGTTTCTAAGTGCCAAATTTTAAGAGTGTGGTCGGAGGACGCAGAAATTGCCCGCTTGCCGTCGGGGGTGATTGCTACACCTTGTACCCAGTCTGTATGTCCGGTGAGGGTACGCAGCAATCTCCCGCCGGGAGGGGTAAAGCTGGGCGTTAGCGGTCGCAGCCAGGGGGTTGTTTGATGTTTTGCCTGTGCTAGCAGGGCTTGAATTTCTGGACTTTCAAAGCGCATCAAGCGGGCTATTAGTTGGGTGGCTAGTTGGCTTTTATCTGCGGCTAGAATGTGGGCTGACAGCCGAATTGCTTCTTGGATTAATTTGAGTCGTTCGGCTTTTTGGTCTGAAATAATATCGGGACTTGTTGCTAAATCGTAATCTTCTATTAGCGCCTGTACTCCCGATGCTGACAGCTTGGCTTTAATAAAATTGTAATCTGTTAGTAAGCTGTATAATTTTTCGGAGTCTGAAGTCGCTGCTAGCTGACTGGGCAATATTCCCAGGTAGTTCGTCTGTTCTGCGGGCTGGATTTGATCCAGCCCTTGTTTAAACTCGGTCATAAATTTACGGATGTGTTCTTTAAATGTATACGATCGCTAGCTGCACCCTACCGAAAAGCCGATCGAGAATCTTTTCTCTTAGACTTAGCATGACATATTTGAATGCTATGTGCTATAGGCTTGCTGTCCTCGGTTTGGTGATGGTTCGATGAATTGCTTGTTTTTTAGTCGAAGTCTGCTTTGAGAATTTTCAAGCAGTGCGATTACAATAAATCGCGGCCAATATAATTCAACTCAGCAACGCCCAATTTACCGATTGAGCGACAAAAGCTGACATATATCTTTGTTTTTCTTAACATAGCGGCTCTTTGGGCAATGGTCGATCGATAAACACTCTCAAGCTAAAAATTTTCAGGTATCGCAATCCTATTGAAAGTGCGAAAAAGACTTTTTATAACGAAACATGATGGCGGATGCTCTAATTTTCTCTCAAGTCGGCCACATCAGGGAGGCAGATGTCCCCCTGGTTGGGTTTGCTACCAGGGCGGCATCTGCAATCTGTTTCACCTAAAGCTCTCAGAAAGCTTTGCAGGTGCGCCCCCTTCCTCTAAAATATAGAAAAGGACTTGCACTATTAAACCGGGTTTCTAGACAAAATCATTGGTTTGACCGCTAGGTACGTAGGAAGAAACCGGGTTTCTGACTCCATAGCGCGCAAGTCACGATCGCAAATAAAGCAGTATTGACTTTAGAGACAAATTTCATGGATGTTATCGAGTTTTTCGAGTTAAGTGCAGGTAAATGGTTTTCTCAGCGTACCGTACACAATCTCCATTCTGGGGAATTGCAGGCAGGTAAATCCGACCTCAAAATAGAAATACTGACAGCTAGCGATGCAGCAGTCGTTAAACTTTGCCAACAACACTCGATTAACCCGGCTTCAACTAAGCTAACTAGCGTTCGGATTAGTTGGGACGGTATTCCCGATCGCGACCAAGCTAAACAAATCGGTTCTACAATACTAGCGATCGTACCAAATCCCGACAATCCAAGCGAAGGCAAAGTGTTGCAAGACAAGGGTAATAGTCGCTACGTGATGGGCGACGACGTGCTGACATTGATTACAGAATCAGACACCCTCCATGCGGAAGAAAGGCTGTGGTATCTCATGCCCAATTTGCGGCTGCGGACTAGCGTTGTTAAGCAAGCTAACGGTACGGAACAAGCTTCTTTTTGTTCGGAAATTCGGATGGGAGTAAGTGCCCCAAGTGAAAAGTGAAAAATAACTATATAGTTCCCAAAGTTTACACTCTATTTCTGCTTTCTCCCTTCTTTCTTCGGCCTTCTCTGGCAATCGCTTTTAACTTGGTATGAAAATCAGTGTGTTTGACAACTGGGAATGATTTTGCCACAGGTTTGTCCGCTAATTTGTGCTCAACTTCGGCTCGATCGGCGAGGGCGGTAACAGCCACATCTTCATATACTACAAATTCTGTATTTTCTTTGGTGCGATCGTCGGCAGCAGGTAATTTTCCTGTTTCCTGGGCCTCTGTGTTTGGGACTTCTGCTTGAAGCGCCACATCCAGTTGCGCCTCTGACGGCCCACGCAAATCTAACTCTGCGGCACTTACTTCCGGTTCCTGGTGCGATAAAAGTATATCTTCCGGTGACAGTTGAGCAGCACTTTCCCCGGTTAAATTTTGAGGAAAATTATTGCATACCAAGCGTTCAAACTCGCGATTGAAATGATAGAGAGGTTGACCTATCCGATGCCACATACTCAATAGCTGTCCCACAGAAACAGCCTTGTAGCGCCCTTGATAAAGTGCTTCAACCACTGCTAAACGCAGCCAATAGCCGGGATACTTGGTCAGCCATTCACCCGCCAATTTCTCGGCTTTTTTGCCACCTAGGTCAAAACCGTAGTGAACCAGCAGAGCCGCTGCTTGTGCAGATATTGCGGTCACTTCTGTCATGTGTTGTCTGTTGACTGTTGACTGTTGACTGTTTTCTGTGGACTGTTTTCTGTTGACGGTTGGTTCCAAATTCCCAATGACCAATTCCCAATGACCAATTCCCAATTAGCCCATTGAATTAATCGGATAAACGCACTCCTCCTTCTACAGTTCGCGCGTCCCCGGAAAAAGGTTGGGGAGTCCCATTCCAGTTGAAGTCGCTAATTCTAAAAGTCAGGCTGCCGACTTGACGCTCAGGATTAAAACGCAAAATGATTGCGTAGCTGCGGCGGCTGTATTCTAGAGTGTAATTCGTACTGATTGTTTCCCCGCTTTCTAAATTAATAGCACTTTGAAATCCAACTCGAAAGCCTCCGTAAACTTGCTGGACAAGTCCAAAAGACAGGACTCTCAAATCTACTAGGCGATCGAATAAAAACGGCGATACACCGTCGCGCCCCACTTGGGTATAAGTCACGTTAAACCCAGTGTAATCGAGGAAAGGGCGGGAGAAATGACCGAACTGCCCTTGAATGCCGACGCTGGGGGCGAGGGAATTTTGTCGATCGCCACTGCTGTAATAAGTACCAACTCCCCGGAGTCCCAAGGCTAGTTGCAAGAAAGGAACCACCGGCGTCCGCGTGTACTTCAAACCTTGGGTGGGAGTGCGGGGCAGCGGTTCGCCCTCCCACAGGTTGAAGCCGCGACTCAAGGCAAAGCTAACTTGGGAACGGCCCAGATCGATGCGGTTGTTTTCCCGCACTGGTTCGAGCAAGTCTGGTCGATCGGTGTCAGCATTGATAAATTGATACCCAGCTTGGTAGCTGAGATTGATGCCCGTGCCTCCGAGTGGGATGACTGGGGAAGTCAGGACTGCCCCCAGGCTGCTCTGCACGGTTTGAAAGCCCAGAGAACCGTTAAACAGTCGATCGCGATAACTGTATTCTGCGGCCAGAGTGTGAGTGCCGATCGACTGTCGCAGGCGCAAATTGCCCCGAAAGCTGTCTTCCGGCAAGTTCGGGAAATTTTCAAAACTCAGAAATATTGCCGATCCGTCCAGCCTGGTACGCGGGCCCAGACTAGCGCCCAACCTCGCTTTCAGCCCGTAGCTGTCGGGAGAAAACGGATTGCCGCCGTTCTCTGCCACGAGACGCTGCAGGTAAATTTGGGGCGTCAGAGTCAGCCGCACCGGCCCGTTTTGCAACACCTCAAAACCGCACTCGGCATACAAACCGCCGCGTTCGCCTCCGTCGTAGCCAAAGGTCAAACACGGGCCGCTCTGCTGCCTGCTGTCAAACACTTGCCTGCGGGGATACACGGGTATTTTCACTCGGTTGTCGAACACCAAGCGGGGTTTCGTTGTGACTAATTCCTCTGCCGTGGGCGAAATCCTTCTAATCGTCGCCGTCCGGGCCCTGTATTCAAATTCCGGGGGGGAAAACGGGTCGTTAGTAAGCCGAATGTTGGTTGCTACCCTCGCGCCGTCTGGCAGCAGTTCGATGCGTTCTGCTTCAAAGCGGATGCGGTTGACGGCGCCGACCACTTGGGGGGCTGCTAGCTGTCCACCCCCACCGAGAGTTACTGTAGCAGCGCCGGGGGATCTGACTCCGCGCAGGGGCTGCTGGCTGGTAATTCGATCGCTCAGTGGCTGTTCGAGAATCGTCCCGGCACTAATATCTGTCGGCAGTGTGGGAGTCAATTCGCTACCTGCTGCGGGCAGGAATATTTCGCCTCTTGCTTGTTCGACTGCGCCGCTGTTGAGGCCGAGATTGAACTCCATCCGCTGGCCGCGCACTACTTGTTGCCCGCGGGTATAGGCGACATTGCCGGATGCTACCACTTGGCGGGTGACTAAGTTGACAATCGCTTGATCGGCATCAATCACAGTTTGCCGGAACCGCACGACGACATTACCAACCGCCGTCACAATTTGCTGCTTGTCGTCGAATTCTTGGCTGTCAGCCTTAACTTCGATAGTATCGGCTGGAGTCACGGGAAAAGGCACCGTCCGCCCAGAAGGGGCGGTGCGGACTCCCGGCGCGGCTGGTTTAGGTTTCGGTGTCGGCGCAGGGGGGGTTCTGGGTGCGGGGGTGGTTGCTGGTGCGGGAATGTCGAACTGCTGTTGCCCGCTGGGTTCTGGTTCTAGGGCGGGTTCTGGAACGGGAATTTCAGCAGGTTGGGGAGAGTTATCTTCTAACTGTCGGCCTTGGGCCTGATACCAACTTTCCTGCTTTCCGGCAAGATTTCTCTCCTGTTTTCTCTGCGCCTCTGCGGTTCGTTCCCGATTCCGAATGGCAATGGCATTTTCTACCGAACCCAATTGGTAAGCTGTAAACGAGGAATCTTTCGGAGTTTCCGCAGTTTCGGGTTCTTCCACAGGGGCCTGACGCTGAAATCCCACCACTGCGTGGCCGCTTTCGACTTCCGCTAGGGGGTCGGCGATTTCTGGAGGCCCATCGGTGGCTGCAGTGGTGCCGAGGAGTGTGGCTGCGGGTTCTGCTGGGGCTGGTGTGGGTTCTGGCTGAACGATGTCTGGGCTTGGTTCCGGTATTTCTGCGGGGTTGCGGAGGGTGTCTCCATCGCCGGCCGCGACAGTGAGGGCGACTTTTTTTGGCTTTGCGATGTAGATGATGCCAGGGGGTTCTGGCGGCGGTACCGGATAGGGCATAGTTACTACAGGTAAGTCATCCGATTTTAGATTTTAGATTTTAGATTTTAGATTTTATAGGGTGCAATTTATTGAAAATTTTGCATCTAAAAGGTAACTGTTTAGAGATTAATCTGACATCTAAAATTTGCAGTGGCTTTGGCGCGCCGGAATAGGGCTGCTTTCAGAACTTGCTTCCGCCACAAGATAACCTCGCTGGCGGTGCGAGGTCAATCGATTTTAGATTTTAGATTTTAGATTTTAGATTTGAAGCATTTACCCCACGGATCAATTCGGGGGCTCCTTTATCGGATACAGGTTTTTTATTTCTGGACTGATGAATCAGGGGGCTTGTATCCTGGATGCTTGGATTGTCAAGTTTTGTCCGACTAATTTTTGCGGGTTTGTCGGCTGTTGCAGGGGCTGCGGTGACGCGCCCCTACTCTGCGGGCGAGATAAGTTGTTTATTCCATGTCTCTGCGGTTGGGGTTCCGGGCTGGGTCATTGGACAAAAATCCAAATATGAACAGGGAAACAAAAAATAAAACAACTACATTAACTACGATTTTGAGGGTTAGCACTGTGGGAGTCTCCAAAGATGGCCTAATACTGAGCTGATTTGCTGCTGTTGCCGCAACTTTTTTATCATAAGCTAAAGATTAGTCAATTTTATCTTTGCTTTTGAGGATTTTTGGCAAGTTGATTTTTGCCCAATTCCAGAGTTGCTCGGCGATGTTTTCTAGCCGCAGCATAACTCGATCGAGCCATTCGAGCACTTGTTCTAGGGGGTGCTTAATGTATCCCATCGATTCTGCTTTTGTTTCTAAGTATTCGCCCTCTGGTGGGACGCCTGCGCTGGGATTTTTTGGTTCAGCAGCAGCGCGGGTTGGGGCGGTGTATCTGCTGGTTTGCGGGGTGATTGCTGCTGGGGATTTGTTGTTTTGTGCGGTGTTCGGGTTGGTGTTTTTTGGCACTTGGGTTTCCGGCGCGCGCCCTGGGGTTGATTCTGCTGCGAGTGCAGAGCTATTTTTTTGAGTAACTGCTAAATCTGATAAATCAGATGCTGTTTGGGGTTGAGTATTTGGGCTTTTTGTGAGCAAGCTCTGTTTTAGCTGCCCTAGCAGGCGGTGAAGTGCTTCGGGGTAAGGGGATATTGAGACTGCGATCGATCGACCTTCGGGCAATTCTCCTACTTCTGCTATTTCCTGCTTGACTTTTGGGTTAGCTTGTGATATTAGGGTTTGAACTACTGCCTCTGGCTGGGAACTGCCGTCGATTAAATGCGGCGGTGCTGCTTCCCCGAATAAGTCTTGCCAGTTGAGCCACGGTCGATCGACCTCTGGGCTATTTTGGGTGTTTTCTTGTTCTTGTCGCTGTTTCAAATAATACTGAATTGCAACTGATTTCTCCGTATTATCACTGGCTGCCGTTTCTTTGCCCAAAAGGTGGTCTACTGACGACCAAATCATTTGTTCGATGTTTCTAGCGTATTTTTCGAGGATGTCACGGGCGGAAAAATCTACATTGGCATCTGTGCCGGATGTGTCAATTTTGACTCCGGGGGCTTCCGTGGGTGCGGCGGTTGTTTTTGCCGCTGGCGGGAGGGTTAATTCCTCGATGTTGACGGCGGCGCGATCGAGTAATGTAACAAAGGAGAGAGGAGTTGGGGGTCGATCGAACTTGCTGTTAAAATTAGTTTCTAGTTTTGGGGTATTGTGGTCGATCGAATTCGATGCCGCAATTGACTGCTGTGCGGTTTTTGCTTCGATCTGCGCGCGGGCTTTTTGGACTAGGATGGCATTGCGGTCGATCGATTTTTTAACTGCGAGGATTGATTCTCCAAACTGATTTCTTTTGAGGGCAACCGGACTCGTCTGAAGCCAGGCCATCAATTCCCAAAAACGACGCATCGGCGGTAACTGCGCTTTTTTCGCCGCTGACTCCAAACCGAGATTAAATTTTAATTCTTTTTGGGTAATTTCCCGTCGTTCCGGCCCGCTGTTGGCTACTTCCCAAGTTATGCAACCTTCAAGCATTTCCTGCTGTTCGGGTGTCAAAATATCTAATATCTGATTTTCTCTTCCCACCAATACTAAAGTGCGGGCTGGTATAAAACTGGCAATTCCCTCAACTTTCGGCTGGGGTTTTAATTCAGTTTTAGCCAGCGGGTGTTCTAAGACGGAAGTGGTTTGATGCTTGGCGGTTTGTCCGCTAAAATTGATAGCCGGATGTAAATCGCTAGCAGCATTTCCCTGATTTATTAACAGCGGGAAGCTGGCTAAAGTTTTCGCGGTTTGCGACGAGGTTAGTAAATTTTCGGCGAGGTGCAAAATTTCGGCGATCGAACTTTCTTCGGAAACTTCCCCCTGATACCAATTTTGTGGCAAATCGGCATTTTCGTCACCGCCAAATTCTTGCAGTTCCGGTAAATCTATTTTTTGACTTGATGCCCGCAACTGTCGGCCCAGCATTCGGGAACTTTGCACCAGCAAATAAGCTGGATAAAGCAGAATTTGGGTGGCGGTGAGAGTTGTTTCTTTAATTTGACGCCAAGTTCGATCGCAATTGTCAGCGACTTGGCGGGACTGTTTCGATATAAAATTTAATAGTCGGCTTTGGTATGGGCCGTAGTAACCGTTGGACATAAGTTTAATTCTTGAATTCAGATTTTTGATTCGCGCCGGAATTGCTGAATATTGCTGTAAAATCAAAGCGATATCTTAATCGAAGCTTCAAACCCTCTGAAACCTTTATTTCTTCGCGTCCTACCCTTCGGGAACGGCTTCGCCGAACGCGTCTTCGCGGTTCGATATAAGATATTGCACCAATGTCAATAAGCCTTTTACTGACTGCAGGATGCCCACCCCCTACTCCCCACAAGAAAATTCACTCTTTGTGGAACAGGCATCTTGCCTGTTCTTGAGAATAGTGCAAGATGTGAGTTCAATCCGATTTTTGATTAATACACAATTCCTATTTTAGCGAAATATGAGCGCTTCTGTGTCACCTGCTAGCAACAATATTTCTGCCACTGTCGAAAAGTTGCGCCGCCTCAGCCAAGTGGAGGTTCAGTCTGGTTGGAGGTACTGCGATTCTGACTCTGCTGTCTCTTCGGTAAATATTTGTAACAGTCCTGTTGTCGAACTTAACAGCAAAGGACATATTACTTGGCCGTCGGGGAAGCAAGTTTTGTATTTGGGTCAGCAATTTGTAATTCCTGACAATTTGCACGGCTATCCTGTGGTTGGTTTGCGGTTGCTACTGGGCTTGACTTGGTGGGCGGAAGATGCTCAAATTTTTGTCAACGGCGAGTTGGTCGGACAGGGAGATTTATTTGATTTTGCCGATCGAGTTTTGTTGAGTTCGTCGGCCAATCCCGGAGATGAATTTTTAGTAATTTTGCGGTTGGTAAGTCCGGGTCACGATAGCGGTGCTTTAGTGCGATCGATTTGTTTGTACGAAGCTGCTGACTCTTCTTGTTTCGATCCGGGTTTTGTGGCTGCCGAATTAGAGATTTTGCAAAATTCGCTTAGTCGAAATTTAGAAATTGAAAATTCCCAATACCTCCCCACCGAAATAATAGCAAATCGCCCCAGGTTTGTCAAGGGGGAAATGCTGAAATCTGAGATTGATTTGGCGATGGGTTTGATTGATTGGGCGGCGGTGGGCGATCGCGAAAAGTTCGATCGCTCGCTGTCTGTTTTGCGGCACAATTTACTGGGATATCTGCGGGCTTTTTCTGGGAATTTAGATGTGGGAACCGCAGAGGACACAGAGGGCGCAGAGGGAGGAAGAAGGGAGGAGGTTTCTCAGGTTGGAGACAATAGCGATGCTACATCTATATATATAGGAGAAAGCGGTGAGCTGACATCTTTTTCTGGGAATTTAGATGTGGGAACCGCAGAGGGCGCAGAGGGCGCAGAGGGAGGAAGAAGGGAGGAGGTTTCTCAGGTTGGAGACAATAGCGATGCTACATCTATATATATA
>NZ_JAUBOQ010000024.1:0-72868 GCF_036700325.1 Microcoleus sp. Z1_B2 | reverse complement strand
GGAGAAAGCGGTGAGCTGACATCTATATATACAGGTACAATCTATTTGGTTGGTCACGCTCATTTAGACTTGGCTTGGCTGTGGCCTGTCCCGGAAACTTGGGAAGCGGCACAGCGAACTTTTGAGTCGGTATTGAAATTGCAATCGGAGTTTCCCGATTTGATATTCTGCCATTCAACTCCGGCACTTTATGCTTGGATAGAAGAACATCGGCCGGATTTATTTGCTGCGATTAAAAAACAGGTGGCCGTCGGATGTTGGGAAGTTGTCGGCGGGATGTGGGTAGAGCCGGATTTAAACTTGATTTCTGCTGAGTCAATGGTGCGGCAAGTTTTTTACGGACAGCGTTATGCAAAAGAAAATTTTGGGGAATTGATGCGGGTGGCTTGGCTACCTGATACTTTCGGTTTTGGGTGGCAATTACCTCAGATTTTGCGGCAAGGTGGAGTTGATTATTTTGTGACGCAAAAGTTGCGGTGGAATGATACAACGGAATTTCCCTACGGTGTGTTTTGGTGGGAAGGGTTGGACGGTACTAAAATATTTAGTATGATGTCTCCTCCCATTGGTGAAGGCATAGAATCTGTGAAAATGGCAAGTTATGCTTTTGACTGGCAAGCTAAAACTAATTTGCAAGATGCTCTTTGGTTGCCTGGAGTTGGCGACCACGGCGGTGGCCCGACTCGTGATATGTTGGAGGTGGCGAAACGCTGGAAAATGTCGCCTTTTTTCCCAAGGTTGGAGTTTGCGACAGCGGTTGATTATTTGTCTTTGATTGAGAGTCAGTTTTTGCCGGAAGTTGGGGAAAGTTCGCAGGAAAGTGATGTTCCAGAATCGGACAATCAGGAAAATTTGCGGGCGCGAGAATTGTCAAACTTGTCGCCAATCAAGGATGCAAATCCTCCCATCTCACAACTCAAAACTCTTCCCGTTTGGAAAGATGAACTTTATTTAGAATTCCACCGGGGTTGCTACACGACT
The DNA here is from genome assembly GCF_036700325.1 of Microcoleus sp. Z1_B2. Taxonomy (NCBI): domain Bacteria; kingdom Bacillati; phylum Cyanobacteriota; class Cyanophyceae; order Oscillatoriales; family Microcoleaceae; genus Microcoleus; species Microcoleus sp. Z1_B2. The sequence continues at coordinate 71,887 of NZ_JAUBOQ010000024.1, read as the reverse complement.
CGCGCCGACCAAAAACGACAAAACCGCCGCTGCGAAGAATTGCTCTACCAAGCGGAGTTGCTGTCTTCGCTGGCAACGATTTGTACTGGTGCGGTTTATCCGAAATCTGAGTTAGAATCAGTTTGGAAACAAATTTTGTTTAACCAGTTTCATGATATTTTGCCCGGTTCTGCGATCGCCCCAGTCTACGCGGATGCTAATCTAGCTTTTGCTGAGGTCGATCGCACTTGTCGCGAAATCCTGCTACAATCTTTGGATGCCATCTCGGCTCAAATTTCTCTCCCTTCCCCTCCGCAGCCTGACGCTCAACCGATTTTGATTTTCAATACTCTCAATTGGCCGCGCTCTGAGGTTGTCGCCGTACCGCTTCCCGATTCCGCTGATTCCGCTTGGCAAATTTACGATTTTTCCCGACGGCGATTGGCTTCGCAGATTGTCAGGGGCGATCGACCGCAATCGCACTCTACACTGTTATTCTGGGCAAATAATATCCCCGCCGTTGGCTACCAGGTGTTTTGGCTGTGTCGCGAAGACGCTCAAACTGTGGATAATGCGTCCGCGAGTCCAGAAACCGAAAAAAAGACAGAGTTATCGAAACTTACATACGGTATAGCACAAAAAAACACACCTTGTCAAGAAACGCATTTTGCAGCCGCAGAAATGGTTCTAGAAAATGAATTTATTCGGGCAACAATAGACGGCAAAACTGGCAATTTATCGAGCATTTGGGATAAAGTAAATAACCGAGAAGTCCTGAATGCAGCAGGCGGCAATCAACTGCAAGCATTTCAAGACAGTGGCCAATATTGGGATGCTTGGAATATCGATCCAAATTATGAAAAACATCAACTACCAGCGCCGACACTCAAAGATATTTGTTGGATAGCACAAGGAGAAATACGGCAGAGTTTGCGGGTAGTCCGACAAATTGGCAAGTCGGAGTTTTGCCAAGATTATATAGTAGAAATAGGTTCGCCGCTGCTGAAAATCAAGACAGTTGCAGATTGGCAAGAAAGTCACGTTTTAGTAAAAGCAGCCTTTGGGTTAAATGTAGAAGCAGATTTTGCAACTTGCGAAATTCCCGGCGGTGCGATCGCACGCACAACCAAGCCGCAAACACCCGCCGCAAAAGCCAAATGGGAAGTGCCGATTTTGCGCTGGACTGATATCAGCAATGACGGTTTTGGAGTGAGTTTGCTCAATGATTGCAAATACGGTTGCGACCTTCAACCGAATCGAATTCGGCTGACTTTGCTTCGGGGTTCGACTTGGCCGGATGAACAAGCAGATTTAGGAGTTTCGGAATTTACTTGTGCAGTTTATCCCCATGCTGGAAATTGGCAAGAAGCCGACACAGTTCGACAGGGCTACGAGTTGAATTTACCACTGCTAGTAAAGGTGTTGCCCAAGTTAGAGAAAAATGACCACAAGACTCTGCCCGCAGTTGGCAATTTCTTGGATTTGTCCGCCGAAAATTTAGTGCTGATGGCATTCAAACAATCGGAAGATGATTCTAATGTGTGGATTTTGCGGTGTTACGAGTGTCACGGTGAAGAGGCAAAGTTGGAATTAAAGAGCGATTTGGGTTTGGCGATTAGTCAGCCTGTCGATTTATTAGAACAACCCATAAATTTGCCTCAGAATTCAGACGATGGGACAAGTTTCACAATATCGCCGTGGAAAATAGCCAGTTTTGCAGTAAATTTATCATTGCCAATGGAGAATAGTACCCCATCGGACATTTATCCAACCTTTTGAGACTTTGGGAACTTACTGTTAACAAAATTTGTCAACCTGCGCCAATTAGCTCTCACAACTTTCTTCTGATCTAAAATATGCAAAATTACGAACGCTAAAAATGTGTACGCCAGCCAAAAATGCAAACTCCTTCCCAAATCAACCATTGCGGAATTCTGCGGAAACACATCGGGTAAAACAATGCCGAAAAATTTCACATTGTTACTTTTGAAAGAGTTAGAAAAAAAGAAGCCTGTAACCGGAACTAGCCACATAAAAACGTACAAAGTTGCGTGCAAAGCAAAATTTTTGTACCATTCATTCGTAAACTTTGGCAGGCGTTTTGTATATTTTTTCCACCATACCCGCAACAGAGTTAAAATCCGCCAAGTCAGTAAAGCCATTGTCAGCACCGCTACGGATTTGTGAAAATCATAAAGGGGGCCTCGAATAAACAAGCCTCTCGGCAATCGAGCCATAAACATACCGCCAATAAACAGCACTAAATAGCAAGCTGACATCACCCAGTGTAAGGACATCAGTTGTTTGAACGCAGAATTAAGTCTGGGTTTCGCAGCGGGTTGGGTAGTCACTGTTCCTTGCCTCCTTAGCGTTTGCTGGACAAGATTAAGTATAAACTATAGGACTAAAGTCGGTGGCCGATTGTGCATTATAAGATTTACTTAACTTAAGTATTATAAATATTTATTAAACAGTCTAATTAATTAGATTCACCCTCGTCATTCCCAATACAAAACATCGTACTGGGGTCGATCGCCTCCCAAGCAGTTTTCAGGTCGAGTATCCCCAAAAGCCACAGCACTCATCTGACTCGATAATTGCAACCGCCGCCCGGTTCATCCGCAGCCCCGGCAAATATCCCAAACCGAATCCGAAGTAGGTCAGTCCGAATCTAGGTATTTGAGTGTTATCGTATATACTTAAAATCAGTGATTGCCGATTTTTTTATTGTCTAGGATGCTAAAAGTACAGACCGGGTAATTGCAGCTAAACCTGCTGGCATTGCAACTAGCGGGAAATATCGTCGGCAGACGGTCTACTAACTACAAACAAACACAGTGGTTGCATTGGGAAGCGAAAATCAGGGTGCTGGACAAGTGGTATTTTTGTTACAACTTGTAACTTTTTTCAAACAACAGGTTTAATTTAGTTTCACAAAAAAGTTAAATTCCAGAAAGTAAAATTAATTACAGTCGAGTTAAGCTAAAAGTGTTTGCTAAAAAAAGTAATTCAAGCAACCCCGAAACCAACTATTCTCACTTGCTCGACACAGAGGGCGAGTTCGCGACAGCAAAACTTGCGTGCAGCCAACAAGTCGAACAAGATTGGTATGGAACTCTCTACGAGAATTTTCCGGGCATTTACTTCGTTCTAGATGCTTTGGGAAGAGTTTTTTCGCTCAATCAATTCGGCGCGTCTCGCCTCGCCTACAAATCGCAGGAATTAATTTGTCATTCAATTTTTAACATATTTTACTGCCAAGAACAAGGCAAAATGCAGGCAGAATTTGCTGGATTGGCCCAGCCGGAAAACGGTACGTCAACTCCAAAAATTGCCTGTTGGGAAGGCTGCTTGACTTGCAAAGACGGCAAGATTATTAGGGTAAAAGCAACCGCGCGCCCAATGCCGACGGTTGATTGGAAAATAGAGGAAAATACTCATGGTCGTTCAATTGCCAATTTCCAACGGCCGGCTGTACTGTTAGTTTGCGAAGAAATTAAGGCCGCTTCGCAGTCACCCATGCCGCCCAACCAGAGAGGAAATTGGCGCAGTCCAACTTTGGCGATCGCAAAATTAGCCAAAAGTCAACTAAAAGAACGCCACAATATAGAAGACTTCATCCGCGAAGTAACAGAAACCGCTGTCAGTATTGTCAACTGCGATCGAGCCAGTATTTGGCTGTATGGCGAAGACAAAACGCAGCTTCACTGCATTGACCTTTACGAACAAAATACTAAACTCCATTCCGTACAAATAATCATCACAGCAGCCGACTGTCCGGCATATTTTCAAGCTTTAAAATCGGCAAGTGCGATCGCAACAGTGGCAGCAGAAAATGACCCCAGAACGCGAGAACTGGTCGGTCTTTATTTGCTCGATAGGGGCAGCACTTCTCTGTTAAACGTACCGATTGTGCTAGCAGGTCAAAGGTTGGGAATAATCAGCGCCGAACGCCAGGGTTCGGACGGTGATTGGACGGAAGAAGAACACGAATTTACCCAAATATTAGCAGATTTTGTGTCCTCAAGTTTGTCAACTAGCGAAAAGTTAAAATTAGAAGCCGTGCGGCACGAACAGCAGCAAAACTTGCTAAGCCAATACTACGATCAACTAGAAGAAAGAGTAGAAAGACGCACGGCTGAACTCAAAAAAGCTAACCACAAACTGCAAAAAGAAATAATTAAAAGAAAACAAGCCGAAGCCGAACTACGCCTGCAGCAACAAGAACAGCAAATAATTTTTGATTCCGTGCCGGCGATGATTTGGCTCAAAGATACCGAAAGTCGCCTGCTGCGAATTAATCAAGCCGCCGCTGCATCGAGAGGTTTGCCCGCAGCTCAATTAGAAGGTAAATCTTTTTATGAAATCTATCCAGACGAAGCAGAGCAATATTATTTAGAAGATTTGGAAGTAATCAATTCCGGCGTTCCCAAACAGGGGCAAGTCGAACTACTGCCAACAGCCTCTGGTCAAAAATGCTGGGTGCGGACAGATAAAATACCTTACCGCGATGAAACCGGTAAAGTCGCTGGCGTCATCGTGTTTGCCGTAGATATTACTGATTTAATTAGAGTCGAAAAAGAACTGCGAGAATATCGCGATCGCCTCGCACAAAAAGTAGAAAAACGTACTGCTATGTACAGGCAAGCCATGACCGCTTTGTACTCGGCAAATACGCAATTGCAACAGTTAATTAACAACAGCTATTCCTCTGGGGAAAATGGCAGCAGCCAGTCAGCAGCACGCTTGCTTGAATGCGAAGCTTATTTTGAAGCAGTTGCCGTGGCTGACCGCGACACAATTTTGAGCGTCAGCAGCAATTTTGCCCAACTTTTCGGTTACGAACCTGCGGAAATGGTGGGAATGAGCTTGCTGGAACTACTGTCGCCGAAATCATACAAACAGGCGTCGCAAATGATTTCTGCAGCCAGCAATACAGTCTGTGAAACTATTTTTCTCAAGCGAGATGGAACTGCTTTTCCTGCTGATGTTCGCAGTAAATTCGTATTTTGGGAAGGTCGTTTAGTCCAGGTGAAAGCAGTCCGAGACCTCACGGAACGCAAATTGCTCGCAGCAGAATTAGAGCGATCGCGCTCTCTGCTGCACGCTACCTTAGAAGCAACGGCAGACGGCATTCTCGCCGTTACTACCGCCGGAGAAATGATTAGTTATAACGAAAAGTTAGTTCAAATGTGGGGAATTTATGAAGAAGTTAGAAACTCAATGGATAGAACGCTGCGACTGGCATTTCTCACGAAGCAAGTGAAAGATCCGAGGGCTTTTTTGCAGAGAGTTAAAGAATTTTATAGCGATGCGGAGTCGGAAGGTTGCGATATTCTAGAGTTTAAAGACGGCCGCTCTTTTGAGCGCTATACGCAGCCAATTCGAGTCGGACAAAATATTATTGGCAGGGTGTGGCGCTTCCGGGATATTACCTCTCGCGAAAAGGTGACGGCAATGTTGGGAGATTCTCAAAGACGCTTTCGGGCAATTTTTGATTCTTCTTTCCAATTTGTGAGCTTGTTGAAACCGGACGGCACTCTGCTGGAAGCTAACCAAACTTCTCTGGATTTTGCGGGAATTAAGCTACGGGATGTGGCAAATAAACCGTTTTGGCTGTTGCCTTGGTGGGGAGATTCTGAGAAAGTTCAGGAACAGTTGCAAGAGGCGATTTCTCGATCGGCAAAAGGTGAATTTGTCCGCTATGAAGTGGAAGTTCAAGGTGTAAATCGGACGGCAACTGTTGATTTTTCTCTCAAACCGGTCGCGGATGAAACTGGCAAAATAGTATTGTTGCTGCCGGAAGGTCGGGACATTACTCAAAGTAAGCAAGCCCAAGTCGCGCTGCGGCAACAAATAGAACGGGAACGCCTGATCGGGCAGATTCAATCGCGCATTCGTTCTTCTCTGGATCTCCAAGATATTCTCAACACTACAGTAGCGGAAGTGCGGGAGTTTTTGGCAACCGATCGCGTGCTGGTTTTCCGCTTCCGACCCGACTGGAACGGAGATGTGGTGGTGGAGTCGGTTGCAGAAGGATGGATGCCACTCAAGGGGATGGGAATTGACGATTGCTGTTTTGCCAATACTTACATCGGACAGTATTTAAAGGGTCGCATTCGCGCCATAGAGGATATTCATGCTTCTAATTTGAGCGAGTGTCATCTTAATTTTTTGGAGACTTGTCAGGTGAAGGCAAATTTGGTAGTGCCGATTGTCCAGCAGGGCATAGAACCTAGGGAAGGTAACAGTTCTTGTCAAGTGCCGAAGTTGTGGGGTTTGCTGATTGCCCACCACTGTTCGGCACCCCGCCAGTGGCAGCAGTTTGATGTGGATTTGCTGAGTCAGTTGGGTACTCAAGTTGCGATCGCGATCGAACAATCTTTACTTTACCAGCAGCTAGCTGCTGCCAACCAGCGACTGGACGGGTTGGCGAATTTGGACAGTCTGACTCAACTAGCTAACCGCCGCCGTTTTGACGAGGTGATCAACCGAGAATGGGAGCAGTCGAGTTCTTCGGAACCGCTATCTTTGATTATGTGTGACATTGATTGTTTTAAACTTTACAACGACAATTACGGCCACCAAGCCGGGGATGCTTGTTTGCAGCAAGTGGCGCGGGCGATCGGAGATGCTTGCACAAACGCACCCGCAGAGCGCCTTTATTTGGCTGCTAGGTACGGGGGCGAGGAATTTGGGGTAATTTTGCCAAATACGGATGTCGTGGCTGCACAGGCGGTTGCTGAGGGAATCCGCAGTCGCGTCAAAGCTTTGGCCATTCCCCACATCAAGTCTGTTGTCAGTGATTGTGTGACTCTCAGCATGGGAGTTGCGGGTGTTTCGCCAAGTCAAAATTCCCCGAAAATGTTGATTGAAGCGGCGGATAAGGCATTGTATCGAGCTAAGTCTGGCGGGCGCGATCGAGTGGCTATTAATGAGTAATCAGGTTATTTTAAATTTGAGATTTTAGATTTTGGAATTACTGATGAAGCTGCTGGTTTGGAGCTTGTCTGCTGTGGCATTCTTTTTTGAAACTGGTGTTACTAAAAAAGCGATCGCCCTAACTGGCATAAAGTTAGTGCGATCGCGGTACTATGAATCAGCTATTTATCTATCAAACTCTGCGCGGATTTTTTACGCATTTCCACTGATTTTTTTACAAAACTTTACCGTGAGTAGCGTACAAATATCCAAAAACCACGTTTCTCTACCCGATGTCTCTTTTTTTATTGAACCGCAGAGGACACAGAGAGCGCAGAGGAAGAGAAAAGAGCAAGGAAGGAGTTCGCAATTGATTGGGGATTGCTATAGCAATTACTCACCTATTTCGCTAACAGTTTTTGAAACACCTTATACATATCCTCGGCTAACTTTTTAGGATTCCACAAAGGTGCGAGATGTTCTGGCTGCTTAGATTTTACTAAATGCTCTTTCACCGCATTTCTGAAACCAGCATCGCGGCCAAACTTAACTCCCCACTGCGTATATTCTTCCCAACTCCACGCCGCACCAACATCAACATTTGCACTTTTGAGGAAAGCGTAACCCATCCGCGAAAGATATTGGTCGCCGGATCGAGTTACCACTGGCAAATTCGCCCACAAAGCCTCTAAGTTGTGAGTCCCGCCGTTGTAAGGATAGGAATCTAAAAGCACGTCGGCTACATAATAAATAGCCCGGTGTTCTTCTTCACTTCTGGTTTGCCCTATAAACTTAATCCGACCAAAATCTACTCCTTGAATGTCGCATTCTTCGCGGTAAGTGCTGTGAATAATATCGGGGTCGCCTTGACCTTTGCGGATTAACACACTATCTGGTACTTGCTTGAGGATTTGAACTTGAGCTCGTACCATTTCGGGATTGGTTTTTCTACCGGGCGCAACGCACAAATAAGTCATTTGCTCTAAGCCAATTCCGAGAGCGTTTCTAATCGCCTCTCGATTCACAGGAATGCTTTGCAGTGCGCCAATTGCTACCGAACCTGCAGGCAATCTTACTAACTTTTCTAAGTAATTTTTTTCAACACCTGGGGGGTGAGTGTGTTCGTCGCACAGAAAGTAGTGATTATCTGAAATGTAGGGTGCGTCAAATCCCAGCCAAGAAACGCAAATTCCCGCAGGATATTGATACAGCACTTCGACATTTGTTGGCACTGTCATCGAGTCTAAGTCGATTAAAACATCCAAGTTGTCTTGCGCTACTTCGGCGAATATTTCACCGCCATCAGCAAAGCCGTTTGGATATTTTTTAGGCCAGTAAAACTTGCCTGCCATGTCTTCAAACCGCTGCGTAACTTCATCTCGGTGGAGTTTCCCGGTGACGTAAAGGTGAACGTGGGGGGTGATGTGGCTTAATTCGCGAATTAAAGCTTCGCTGCACCAGCCTACTGAGTGGCGGCGGAAGTGTTTGGAAAGGAAGCCGATTTTTAAAGGACGCTGTTCTTTTGTTTGGTACTTGGCTAGGTTGCTTCTGTTAATATCCTGGCGCTTAGGAACGGCTTTTTGGTAGTATTCTTTGGCAATTAGTCTGTAGAAATTGGCATTTTTTTCGCGGTTGTCTCTCAGGTGAGAAACTGCAAACAGGAAGATTTCGTAGAGCAGTTTTAGTTCGATTGTGGTAAAAGTTTCGACCTTTTCGTAGCAGAGTTTTTCGATTTCTTCGAGTTTCTGAATTGCCTGTTTGCTGACACCTGATTGCAGGTAGGAAAAGACGTAGGCTGTAGCTGACATGACTGGGGCGACATCGCCGCAGTTTTCGCAGTATTTGTCGGCTACGCTGCGGGCTCCGGCGAGGTTGGTGGAATGGCTTAGCAAGTCGCACAGTTGTTGGTAGGCTTCGCTGTATTTGGGGTTGCATTCGATCGCCTTTTCAAATTTGGCGATCGCCTCCAAGGGCTTATCTTGTTTTTGAATGTGCCCCATGCGACAGTAAACCTCTGCCCAATTCGGTTTTAATGCCAAAGCTTGCTGATAGCTGGCTAAAGCTTCTTCCAGCCGCCCCTGCATGGAAAAACAACTGCCGAGGTTAGCGTGAACTTCGGGCCAGTTGGGCTTGATTTTCAGAGTGTTTTGATAATTAGTAATCGCTTCTTCGTACTTGTTTTGCTGTAAAAAAGAGTTGGCTATATTGAAGTGCAGAACTTCTAAATGCGGCTTTAAAGCTACAGCTTTCTGATAGTAAGCGATGGCGGCGTCGAGATTGCCTTGTTGCGATCGCGCGCTGCCGATGTTACCGTAGGCTTCGGCCCAATCCGGTTTAATGGCGATCGCTCTTTCGTAGCTTTCGATGGCTTCCTCGCGCTTTCCTTGGCCCAAAAGTCGATTACCTAAGTTAAAGTGGAAGTCTGCACCGACTAGCTGCGGGTTGAGCTCGGATGTTCTTTTAAAACAGGCGATCGCTGCTTCGATGTTGCCGTGTTGGTGATATACTTTCCCTAAGTTCCAGTGAGCTCCCGCTAAATCAGGACTCAGGGCGATGGCTTGCTGATAATGGGCGATCGCTTCTTCCAAACGCCCCAATTTGAAATACATACTGCCAATATTGGCGCGCACTTCCGCAAAATTTGGCTGCAATTCTAGGGCTTGAGAATATGAACGAATGGCAGCTTCAGTTTTGCCTACTGCTTGCAAGGCATTGCCTAAAGTGACGTAAGCATGGATGAAATCCGGTCGAATTTTTATCGCTTGCTGACAAGCTGCGATCGCCTCTTTAATTTTACCTTGAACTAAAAAGTTTTCTGCCAGTTTTTTGTAAGGTTCTACTTCTTGAAAATTGGCAACTTGTCCGGCATCGGGAACATTTAACGATGTAACTTGTTCGGAAAGTTCGGCGGGATTTGTAAACGGAGTATTTAAAGTCTCAGTGGTTGGTGCTGGCGGCAAATTGAGGCTCGAAGGCTGCAAGCCGTAGCCTTCATCTTTGTTGACAGATACTGTTTGCGATTTCCCTAATTCTGTTTCTAATTCGATAAAGTTGCTGTCAGTAGTTGCCCGCTCTTTTTGTGCGATTAAACTCGCTAATTTCTCAGCAGCGGTGGCATCTTCCGGTTGCTGTTGCAGCACTTTTTGATAGCAATTAATTGCTGCATCTAACTTTCCTTGCTGCTGCAAAACGCTGGCCAGCATCATATTGACCGAACACAATTGAGGATTAATTACCAGAGCTTTTTGGTAATAATTCCCCGCCTGTTCCAATTGCCCTAACTTGTAATACATACTGCCAAGATTCGCGCTAGCTTCGGCAAAATTCGGCTGAAATTTTAAAGCTTGCAAGTAAGCTTCAATGGCCATTTCCAGCTTGTTTTGACTGTGCAAAGCATTGCCCATTGTCAAGTAAGCAGGAGCAAAAGTGGGTTGAAATTGAAGAGCGACATTACAAGAGGCGATCGCCTTTTCAAATTCTCCTTGCAAAACATAAACTTCCGCCAACTTTTTATGAACTTCTGCATCTCCTGGATTAAACTCTAAAGCTTTCTGATAGTTATCGATTGCGCCACCGAGATCGCCTCGATCTTTCAGCCAATTCCCCTTTTGAAAATAATCTCTCACTGCCTCTAAACCTACTAAAGAATTCCCGATCATTTGCTCTGCCACTCTTACAGGTTTTACACTAATACTATTCAGCCATTCTAGCCACTGTCGGGAACGCACAGACCAAGTACACCCTCGATTTCTATATTCTACCTGCTGTCTCCGATGATTTTCAGCAGTGGCGCCGCCCGCACCCGTGCCATCATTTAAAACTCCGACTACGGCCTCTGAAAACCGCCTTGTATATCCCTCCCAATCTGGTTTACCTGCCCGCTTCTAATTACTTATCAATGCAAAATTTTCCACCCCTGACATGGAAACTAGACGGGCAAATCCAGCAGTTGTTTCCGGCAAAGCTGCCAATTCACTCGTCACAATCCGGCAACTGCAGGCCATCGCCTCCATCGCGACAATAGATGACGTTTCCAAACAGGTATTCGAGTAAGCTAAAACCGCCACTGAACGCAGTTGCCGGACGAGTTCGGGTTGCGGTACGGAACCGACGTACTCGACGCCTTCTGTTTCCTGGCACTGGCGGTAAAGTTGACAAAAAAAAGCTGGTTATCATTGTCGTATATTTGGTGTACTTTCATGCTTTAAAATAGTTGAATCTGGTTATGGAAACAGATTGACGAATTTCGAGATCGAGAAATCAGATTTTCATTGTGGCAATTATCCACCGATTTGTGAACTAGATTTTTTTATTTAACCGCAGAGGACGCAGAAGGCGCAGAGAAAAAAGAGAGAAATTCCCAATTGAAATAATTTGCCAGTTCCCTCTCTTCATCTTCTTCCTCTCTGCGTTCTCTGCGCTCTCTGCGGTTAAATAAATCCATAATAAATGGTATAATCTTAAAACTATTAAGGAGTACCGAACATGACCACAGAACAAGATCCCGTAAAATTGATGAAACAGCAAGTCGGCTTTGCAGCCGCCGATCGCGTAAAATCTGGTATGATTGTCGGACTCGGCACCGGGTCAACTACAGCTTATACTATTCAAGCATTGGGCGATCGCATAAAATCCGGTGAACTCAAAGATATCAAGGGAGTGCCGACATCTTTTCAATCAGAAGTGTTAGCCAAACAGTACGGAGTACCGCTGACAACACTAGATGAAATTGACAGAATAGATGTAGCTATTGACGGCGCTGATGAAGTAGATCCCCACCTCAACTTAATTAAAGGTGGCGGCGCAGCCCACACCCGCGAAAAAGTAGTCGATTACCTCGCCACTCAATTTATTGTAGTAGTTGACAGTTCCAAAATCGTAGATAAATTGGGTTCGACTTTTCGCGTGCCCATCGAAGTTATACCCATGGCATTAACACCAGTGATGCGCGCCATTGAAAAAATGGGCGGCAAACCCGAACTCCGCATGGGTGTGAAAAAAGCAGGCCCCGTAATTACCGATCAAGGTAATATGGTAATTGATGTCAAATTTGATGACATTGCCAACCCCGGAGAAATGGAAAAAAGCTTGAATAATATTCCCGGTGTCTTAGAAAATGGTTTGTTTGTAGACTGTACAGATTTGGTGTTAGTCGGGGAAATCCAAGACGGAAAACCAGTAGTACGGGAGATTTCTAAATAGTCAAAACTGCCCCAGTGGTGGTCAATAACTCTTTGTGGAACAGGCATCTTGCCTGTTCAGGAGAAGGCTGCCATATGGGAGTTACAACCCGCAAAAATACCAAAAACAAGGTTTTTTACCCTATAGCAACCGCCAAGACTATTAAGAAGTTCTTAATCAGTGAAACCCTTGCGATTGTTACATTTTCTTCCTTCTTCTTTCTTCCTTCTGCTATAGCTTTGACCGAAAGCATCCAGGATACCCGCCACGTGATTCATCCGTGGAGAAAGAAAAAACCTGTATCCGATGAAACTTGCCGAACGTATTTATCTCGCGCAAGTCAAAGCTTCAATCTAAAATCTAAAATCTAAAATCTAAAATCGATTGACTTTGATTATGATGATGCAATATCGCAGATTCGGTCGCACAGAATTATCCATGCCCGTCTTTTCCTGCGGTGGCATGAGATATCAGTACAAATGGCAAGACGTGCCAGCCAATGAAATTCCCCCAGACAATCAACAAAATCTAGAAGCGACGATTCGTTACTCGATTGAATGCGGCATCAATCACATAGAAACTGCTCGCGGTTACGGCACTTCCGAGATGCAATTGGGGTTAATTTTGCCGAACTTTCCCCGCGAAAGATTGATAGTGCAAACGAAAGTTAGTCCTAAACCAAACTCCCAAGAGTTCCGCGAAGAATTTGATAAATCCTTAGCTTATTTGCAACTGGAATACGTCGATTTACTGTCACTACACGGCATTAATACGTGGGAATTGCTAGAGGAGTCTATCCGTCCGGGCGGCTGCATGGATGTGGCGAGAAAGTTGCAAGCAGAAGGCAAAGTTAAGTTTATTGGTTTCTCGACTCACGGCCCGACTGATGTGATAGTCAAAACAATTGAAACTAATCAATTTGATTATCTTAACTTGCACTGGTACTACATCAATCAAAGTAATTGGCCTGCTATCGAAGCTGCTAAACGTCACGATATGGGCGTTTTTATTATCAGTCCTTCCGATAAAGGCGGTCAACTTTACAGCCCGCCGCAAAAATTGGTAGACTTGTGCTATCCGTTGAGTCCGATGGTGTTTAATGATTTGTTTTGTTTGTCGCATCCGCAAGTACACACTTTAAGTTTGGGCGCCGCCAAACCTGAAGATTTTAACGAGCATTTGAAAGCTGTAGAATTGTTAGATAGAGCCGATGAAATTTTGCCACCGATATTAGAAAAGTTAGAAAAAGCAGCAATTGATAAATTAGGAGAAGATTGGTTTAAGACTTGGCACGTCGGTTTACCAACTATCGAAAATACTCCCGGAGGTATTAATATTTATGTGATTCTGTGGCTGTGGAATTTGGCGCAGGCTTACGATACGATCGACTATTGCAAGATGCGCTACAACCTTTTAGGTAATGCCAGTCACTGGTTCCCCGGCCAAAAAGCCGTAGCTTGCGGGGCGGAACGCCATCGCCTCGATGAATTAGACTTGCGCCGCTGCCTAGCCCACAGTCCCCACGCTGCTAAAATTCCCGGTATTCTCCAAGCAGCCGATCGGCTTTTTGGAGGCGAAGCCATCCAACGCTTGTCCCAAGAATAATCAAAAAAAAACCCGGTTTCGAGACAGAAACCGGGTTGGTGAACCGGAGCACGTGAGTTAGTTACGCGCATACAATTAGCCTATACTTGAGAAACTCTCACCACCATCGCCCATCCGTCTCATCCATTCGGGCGATACAACTTTTTTCTCAACTCACTCCCCTTTTGCTTTAATTTGAGATAAAACAGTTAATAATTCACTTAGGTACTTTTTATGACTCTCAAACGCCGAGATTTCTTGTATTTGCTGACTGCCAGCGTTGGAGCTATTACCGGAGGTGCTTGCCAAGCATCAGGAAATAATGTATCCCCAGCAAGTCCAATTGCAGAAAGCCCAAAAATAGCCCAAACTTCGGGGGCTTTTACACTGCCACCTCTGCCCTACGAATACAATGCTTTAGAACCGCACATCGATGCGCGGACAATGCAATTTCACCACGACAAACACCACGCCGCCTACGTTAAAAATCTCAACGATGCTGTTAGTAAATACCCGCAACTCAAAAATATCACTGCGGAAAATATGCTGCGAGATTTGAGCAAAGTGCCGGAAGATATTCGCACAACCGTGCGTAACAATGGCGGCGGACACCTAAATCACAGTATGTTTTGGGAAATCATGAGTCCCAAAGGCGGCGGCGAACCGACAGGGGCAATTGCAACAGCAATCCAGCAAAATTTCGGCAGTGTGGACGATTTTAAAACAAAATTTAACGATGCCGGCGCCAAGCGTTTTGGCAGCGGTTGGGTGTGGCTAGTCCGTAATAAAGCTGGCAAACTTGAGATTACAACTACTGCCAATCAAGACACTCCTTTCATGCAGGGAAATTATCCAATTATGGGTAACGATGTTTGGGAACACGCTTATTATCTCAAGTACCAAAACTTGCGCGGCGACTATTTGAAAGCTTGGTGGAATGTTGTTAATTGGGCGGAAATTAACAAGCGCTACGAACAGGCGATCGGGTAGTTTTCAATTAGATGAAATACAGGACACGGCCGATGAAATACACGACACGGCAGTGCCGTGTCCCTACTAGCGCACGGGACGATCGAACTGCTGTACAACTTTCCGCAAGTAAACGCAGTGCCGCGCCCCCTGACTCGTGGGCGTTGTGAATGCTTCGACTGACTCAACTGTGCCGCCCAAATGCTCGATCGCCCTTTGCAACTCCGTCTCTTCCTCCACCGTCCAATTCCCACGGTAAAGTACCGCCAAACCGCCATTTTTTAGCAGAGGCAGCGCACATTTAGCGCAGAGAGGAGCGGCTCCCACTGCTCGGAGAAATGCTAAATCGTAAGCTTGTTTGTGCTGCGGCTGTCGGGCAATTTCATCGGCTCTGCCCAACAAAGTTGCCGCATTTTCTATCCCTAAAGACGGCACAACTGTTTCCAAAAAAGTAATTTTTTTGCGGGTAGAATCGAGCAAAGTAACTGATAGTTGCGGCAGGGCGATCGCGATCGGCAACCCCGGAAAACCCCCACCAGTCCCAATATCGATCGCTTTCTGCACCGAATCGGCGACAAATTCGGGATTTTCCGCCGAATTGTGATTAGCTGGCAGCAGTTTCGCAATTCCCCGCAGAGAATCCCACAAATGTTTTTCCCAAAACTCCATCGGTTCGGTAATTCGAGTTAAATTCAAGGAGCAATTTCCCTCGACAATTAACTCATAAAGTCGCTGAAATTGTTGCTGCTGCGACTCATCCGGCTGCCAATTCAGCGTTTTTTGCCACAACTCGTTCATCTGGGGCAACACAGGCATTGTAATCTGATTCATCTTCTATTCCCACTCTTTTGTAAGCTCTGCGAATTCTCTGCACTTAAAAATGCTTCATAATGCGATATACCCGCCCGCACTAACTAATGACTAATGACTAATGACTAATGACTAACAAAACTCGTTTCCTTAGCTTCTAATTTAGCCCGATCGACCTCTTGCAAATCCCCGTGGTTTAGAGTCCAAAATTTATCGGCTACACTCAACAAATCGCTAGCATCGTGAGTAACAATCAACAAAGTCCAGTGACTTTTCAACTTACTCAACAGGCTTACCAACTGCCGCCGCATCGACCAATCCAAACCCGCCGTCGGTTCGTCCAAAAGTAGCAAATGCGGCTGCCGAATTAGCTGCACCGCCAGGGCTACCCTGCGCTGTTGTCCGCCGCTCAAAGCGTGGGGGGAAGCGCGCAGCGGCAAATGTCCTAGTCCCACTTCTGCCATTGCTGAGTTAATTTGTTCTTGTCCCAATTCAGGATGCCCCAACCGCAATTCTTCTAAAATTGTGCCTCCGCAAAAATGCCTTTCTGGAAACTGGAACACTAACCCTCCTAACTGTTGCAAGTGTTCCGGTGTTAATTCTTGTTCCCGCCAGCGGATGTCGCCGCTAGTTTTTTCGGCTAAACCTGCTAATATTTCTAATAGCGTACTTTTGCCAGAACCGCTGCGACCCACAATCAGCCCCATTTGCTGCGATGGCAGTTCTAAGTTAATATTTTTCAGAATAGGATTCGGACAGGCGGTAGGATGATATACTAAGTTTTTTAGATAAAGCATTAACGGCAGTTGTTAGTTGGCAGTTGGCAGTTGCTAGTTGGCAGTTGTTAACACTCAACAGTGAACAATCAGAAAAATAGTTATTGTTGGAGGGGGGAACTTCTGGTTGTGCTATTGATAGTTAAGGCGGTTTTTGGCAGGGGTCGATCGCACACAATTATTTTACATAAATCTTAACAAAAATTTCCTTTTTTTTTCAGGAGTGGCGTTTGATTTTTCTGTTTTTTCATGGTATAGTTTAATAATGGAAATCTGTCCGTCAATATATTACAAGTCACACTACCATTATTAAAATATACCTCAACAACCACAAAAAATCAAGCAAATTTCACTCTTTTTTTGGTGGCGGCCCGAAAGTCTGAAAATTTAACTCTCTTGTTTCTAGTTTACAGTATATTACATTGAGAGAATTGACGATGACGAAAACTCCTTTAGCATCGGTGGGCAAGCAAATGTTAAGTTCTCAACAGACAGTGCGGGCGATCGCCTGTGCAGGAGCGATCGCCCTGGGCATCTGCATTAACTCAGCATTAGCGGGCGATCCCTTTCGCAGCAGCAACCCGCAGGCGATCGGGCCCAACACCGAAACCGCTTTCAAAACAATGTTTCAGCAAGGAAACTACAAACAAGCAAAAGCACAAGTTCAACAAGCACTATCAGCCGAACCAAACGAGCCACTAGCCTATGCAATGGCAGCCTCCCTCTCCTACATCGAGCAGGACTTAAACTCGATGAATTCCTACGCGCAAAAAACCCGCGAAGTCGGCGAAAAATTGGCGAAAACTAATCCATTGCGCGGCAATATTTACACAGCAGCAGGTCACTTTCTAGAAGGGGCGAACATTATAGCCAAAGAAGGAACAGCCAAAGGCGCGCCCCAAGCTTTGAGTAAATTGCGAGTAGTATTTCAATACCTAGAAGCGGCCGATAAAATAGCGCCCAACGACCCAGAACTAAACCTGATCAAAGGCTACATGGACTTAATGCTAGCCACAAACCTACCCTTTTCCAACCCCAACGAAGCAATTCAAAGACTCGAACAAAAAGCCTCTCCCCGCTACTTAGCTTATCGCGGCATGGCAGTAGGATATCGAGACTTAAAAAAGTACGATCGCGCTTTAGAATTTGCGAACAAATCCCTAGCAGAAACGCCAAATAATCCCGAAGTTCTCTATCTAAAAGCACAAATCTTGTTTTCCCAATCCCAGAGGAACAACGGCAACAAAACCTTACTTGAGGAAGCCCGAAAAAACTTCGACGCAGCCTTAGCAAAACCCGACCAACTTCCGCGCAGTTTAGTAGCCGAAATCTTCTTTCAGCAGTGCAGAACCCGTAACCGTCTCGACAGCCAATCTCGCGCCTGCGACCCGATGCGCGATAAAATCAGAGATGCAGATGGAGTCTGGGGGCCGGCAGCCTTACCACCACTATAAAAACACCAAAAAACTATGCAAGTAGAGTTTCGCGAGTTTAACCCCTTTGACCTCTGGATTTGGCTGAAGTTCAGCAACGTGCCTTCAAACGGTGAAAAACAGTATGTTGAAGAAGTGTTTGACTCTTGGTTTTTCTTGGGAAAACTTGGAGGATTTAATGCGGAAAATTTGCAAGTTCAAGATGAAGGCTTAGACATCAGTGATATGAATTACGATGTTAATCTAGCCGACCAAAGCATGATGGCTTTGATGCACAATATGGGAGAAATGGAGTATCAAGGTTATTGGGCTCGCTGCTGGTTTGATTTGGGCACTAGCGATGCCATTGGAATCGATGTTTTGATTAATGTTTTCCAGCAACTCAGCAAAGAATTCGTAACGATTGAAAAACTAATTATTGGCGGGGAAAATACAGACTGGCCCATTGAAAATAGGAGGAGCAGAGAGGGTTTTGCTGCCGATAATTAAACCTTGGCACGACACGGATGACACGGATAAACGGATAATATAGTCCTGGACGCACGGGTAATCAGAAACCGGGTTTTTTTCCTTGAATACTTTGTTACAACGCTTGAAGGGCAAAAAACCCGGTTTCTTTGGTTTTGATGCGTAATGACTAATGACTGATGACTGATGGCTATATTATGCAAGGTAAAATTCGCGTCATTGTTTTAGGATTAATTCGATCGGGCGATCGCATCTTCGTGTCAGAATGCGAAGATCCGGTCACAAAAGACACATTTTACCGCGCTTTGGGCGGCGGCGTAGAATTCGGAGAGCACAGCACCGACGCTTTGCAAAGAGAGTTTCAAGAAGAAATTCAAGCCGAGTTAACAAATATCAAATATTTGACTTGTTTGGAAAACTTCTTTGTTTATAATGGCAAAGCCGGACACGAATTAATACAACTATACCAGTGCGATTTTGTCGATCGCAAATTTTATGAATTGGAGAGTCTGGATTTTGCAGACGGAGATGGGGAACATACTGCATTTTGGATGCCCGTCGAGCGCTTTCGATCGGGCGAATTGCGCCTAGTTCCCGACAAATTTATCGACTACTGCGAAGGCTAATAACTCAACCAATACCAAAAAACAAATACCTGATATGGGAGAATTACACCTAAAATATTTGCCGTCGGGGCAGGTTTCACCTGAAATATTGGCGATAACTAACAGGATGAATAAACCCGCCCCTTCCTTCCGCCCCCCGCATTACCCGGATTTACCTTACACTAGGCAGAGTCCGCAACAGCTCATAGAGCAAAGAGTTGATAAAACCGAGGGCTATAGCACCCAGCAAAGCACTCCAAATTCCCCACCGCAAGCGAAATCCATCCACTAGCCAAGCCGCCAATCCAAAGATAGCAGCGTTGATAACAATTATCCACAAACCAAAAGTTACCAACAGCAATGGAAAACCCAAAACCACAAAAAGCGGCCGCACCAAAGCATTCAGCAATCCAAAAACCGCCGCCGAAATCATCGCTTTTCCAAAAGTGTCAATATCCACCCCGATGGGCAACTTGGAAATGATAAAAAAGCTCACGGAAGTAACTAGCCAAGCAATTACCAGCGAAATAATATCCATGTGCCAATCTCCTTAAAAAAGCTAAACATTAAATCGGAACAACAGCACATCCCCCTCTTGTACAACATACTCTTTTCCTTCACTGCGAACTAAGCCTTTTTCCTTAGCCGCATTCATCGCGCCCGTAGCAACCAAATCTTCATAAGCTACAGTTTCTGCCCGGATGAAACCCCGTTCAAAATCAGAGTGAATCACCCCTGCAGCTTGGGGTGCTAACATTCCCGCGATAATCGTCCAAGCGCGAGTTTCTTTCGGGCCGCTAGTAAAATAAGTCCGCAAACCCAATAATTCGTAAGTAGCTCGAATCAGAGATTTCAAGCCACCTTCTTTGACCCCCAGAGATTCTAGGAAATCCGTTCGTTCTTCCTCGGATAACTCCACCAATTCTGACTCAACTTGCGCCGAAACTATGACAACCTTAGCATTTTCGGCTTCTGCTACTTCCCGCACTTGTTCGACATAGCTATTTCCCGTTGCTAAATCGTCATCAGATACGTTAGCAGCATAGATAATTGGTTTGTTGGTCAGTAATTCCAAACCTTTAACTAATTCAGCTTCTTCATCTGTGAAATTGTACTGCCGCGCCGGTTTCCCGGCATTCAAAACAGCGACTAATTTTTCGAGTACATCCACTTCGGCCTGAGCTTCCTTGTTGTTGCGGGCCAGCTTGCGAGTGCGATCGAGCCTGCGTTCAATTTGAGCTAAGTCTGCTAAAATTAATTCGAGATTGATAATGTCAATATCTCGCTGGGGATCGACAGAACCGGCAACGTGAATAATATCATCATTGTCAAAACAGCGGACAACATGGACGATCGCATCTACGGCCCGAATGTGAGACAAAAACTGATTTCCCAGTCCTTCCCCCTGACTCGCCCCCTTCACCAAACCCGCAATATCCACAAACTCCATCCGCGTCGGCACAGTTTGCGCGGAATTGGCAATATTGCTCAGCACCTTCAACCGTTCGTCTGGCACTGCCACGATACCCGTATTTGGCTCGATCGTACAGAAAGGAAAATTAGCAGCAGTCGCCTTGGCATTAGCAACCAGAGCATTAAACAAAGTAGATTTGCCAACATTAGGCAGTCCGACAATTCCGGCAGTAAGCATAGCTATTTAGAAACATATCACTGTATCAAAATATCATAAGCAATAGCAATATATCTGACTTGTGCTTTCTAACTTCCACTGCTAGGCTTGAATAAATATACAACTTGAGGTAGATGGCTCAATGGTTAACCGATGGTTAAGCAAAGTAACGATGGCTGTGGGGCTGTCGCTGCCTCTGTTAGGGCTCACAGCAGCTAGCGTTTTCGCTCAGATGATCAAAATTTCGGTGTTTAACAACAGCGGCAAGACGATGACAGCCCTCTATCTGTCTTCTGTCGAGGATGATTGGGGAGAAAACATGTTAGACGGCCCGATTCCAGATCGGGAAAAGGAAGTTTTTGAGTGGAATCGAGCTGAGTACGAGGGCTTGGATTCTGCGGGCTGTGTTTTTGATGTCAGGGTCGACTACTCTGACGGCAAATACACTGATATGCGTGGGGTTAACCTTTGTGAACAGAATGTGCTCAACTTCAAGTAATCGATAATCTACGCAAAAACCGAGTTTTTTCAAGTCTGATATTCATCAAAAAGATTGGGGACTTTGGAGAAAGCCGGTTTTTGCGATCGGCCTGACAAACAATCTTAAATTTCGCGATCGACTAAAACATAATTTAAACAGGTTCAGGGATTGTCTGAGGAATAGGCTCCGGCACTGTTTGAGGAATCGGAGAGGGTACAGTTTCCGGCACCGGTTCGGGAATTGGCTGGGGAATTGGCGCAGGTACCGGTTCCGGTACAAGGCCGGGAATCGGTTCGGGAACGGGGCCCGGCACTGGTGGCGATGCGGGTATAGTCGGCAGCCCCGGTTCGGTGCTGGGAATCTGCGGGCCGGGAAATGGAGTAGGGTTGGGAAAAATCATGTTAGTGTTTTGCTCGCTAATAGAGATGTTTCAAAAACATTTGCTAGCCACTTCTAGCTATATTTTTCAACAAAAATAACTGAGTTGTGGTACTCTTTTATCTCATAATTTTAAACTCAAGAGTGCAGTGAACACATCTATCTAAATAGCTATAATTAACTGTTACTTCCGCATAAATTTATGCCTTTAGCATTAAACTAAGTAGGTGGTTACAAATAAACATGAGATGGGTAGATCGCGTGAGTACAGCAAGAAACTGCCTGAAAGTAAAGGTACTAGCTCAACCCGTCCCTAGAAGATATTATGGTTTTTTCATATCGCTCTACTTAGATATCAAATACAGCAATCAGGATTAAGCGTGTCACCAGCAAACTCTCAAACAAAAACTCCCCTATTAGATGCCTTGCGCGATCGCACAAATCATCCGCACGCCCCATTCTACGCCCCCGGACATAAACGCGGACAAGGAATCTCTCAACCCCTAATTGACTTATTCGGTGCGGCAGTATTTAGAGCGGATTTGCCGGAATTGCCGGAATTAGACAATCTCTTTAACCCAGAAGGTGCAATTGCTGAAGCTCAAGACTTAGCCTCCGCAGCATTTGGAGCAAAATCAACTCGGTTTTTGGCTAACGGTTCGACTTGCGGAATTATCGCCGCCATCTTAGCGACTTGCAGCCCAGGAGATAAAATTATCCTACCTCGAAATATCCACTCATCGGCGATTTCTGGTTTAATTTTATCCGGTGCAATTCCAATTTTTGTCAATCCAGAGTACAACCCGGATTGGGATATTGCCAACAGCATCACCCCAAAAGCTACAGCCGCAGCCCTAGAACAACATCCCGACGCCAAAGCAGTATTGATGGTTTACCCAACCTATCACGGCGTCTGCGGGGATTTGCGGGCGATCGCCCAAATTACCCATCAATACAACATACCGTTATTAGTAGACGAAGCTCACGGCGCGCACTTTAACTTTCATCCAAACTTGCCAGAACCGGCACTATCAGCGGGTGCCGATTTAACAGTACAATCAATCCACAAAACCCTCGGTGCAATGACACAAGCATCGATGCTGCACGTCAAGGGATCTCGCATAGATATCCAAAAATTAAATAGAGCATTGCAGTTAGTACAATCTACCAGTCCGAGTTACATACTATTAGCATCCCTAGACGCCGCCCGCCAACAAATCGCACTCCACGGCAAAGAATTAATAGCGCAAACTTTACAGCTAGCAGAAAAAGCGCGATCGCGAATCAGTCTAATTCCCGGCTTATCAGTTTTAGAACCCTTAAATACACCGGGTTTTGCAGCATTAGACCGCACCAGGCTAACAGTAAAAGTATCAGATTTAGGAATCACAGGATTTGCCGCCGATGAAATTTTGCACTCTCAACTCGGCGTCACCGCAGAACTTCCCATGCCTCAACATTTAACATTTATTATCAGCTTGGGAAATACAGAATTAGATATTGACAATTTAGTTAAAGCTTGTACTCTTTTAGAAGGAAGAAGGAAGTTCGGCAACGTATTCTGTAACGGATGTAACGGATGTCAGGAAGAAGGAAGTTCGGCAACGGATGTAACGGATGTAACGGATGTAACGGATGTAACGGATGTCAGTCCGATGTCCGTCGGAAGAAAGAAGAAGTCCGAGAGAAGAAGTCCGATGTCCGATGGAAGATTTGCCCACTCTCCCACTCTCCCACTCTCCCCCTCTCCCCCTCTCCTCTCCCCCCGCGAGGCTTTCTTTTTTCCAGCGGAAACAGTACCCGCAGACAAAGCAGTCGATCGCCTCAGTGCCGAACTCATCTGTCCCTACCCCCCAGGAATACCAGTCCTAATGCCCGGTGAAATCATTACCCCAGCAGCCGTTGACTACCTGCAACAAATCCTGGCCGCCGGCGGAAAAATCACAGGTTGTAGCGATCCCGGCCTCCAAACTCTCAAGGTTGTGCGACAGTAAATATGAAGGCTTGGGGGAAATTGGCAGAATTTCTACTTCTTCCGCGAGTTCCAACTTCGGTCTTGCTTCAATCAAAAATCAAAATTCAAAAATATAACTATGCTTTGGCCCTACGTCACTCCAGGCATCCCGGATGACTTATTTGAACGTTTACCGGGAATTCCCATGAGTAAGCGAGAAGTCCGACTGCTGTTAATCTCCCACCTGCGGCTGCAAGCAGATTCAGTCGTGTGGGACATCGGTGCAGGTACTGGTACGATCGCCGTAGAAACAGGTTTGCTGTGTCCCAAAGGTCGGATTATTGCCGTCGAAAGGGACGAAGAAGTAGCAAGCTTGATTCGCAGAAATTGCGATCGATTCGAGCTCGACAACGTAGAAGTCATAGAAGGTAGTGCCCCGGAATGTCTGGAAAACCTGCCCCAACCCCCCCACCGAGTCTGCATCGAAGGAGGTCGCCCCATTAAAGCCATTCTCCAAGAAGTCTGGCGGTACTTGCAACCCCACGGTAGAGTTGTCGCCACAGCATCGAATTTAGAGAATCTTTACGCCCTTTCCGAAGGTTTCGCCGAGTTACAAGTCCGCAACATCGAAGTAGTCCAGTCCGCCGTCAACCGCTTGGAGACTCGCGGCCTCAGTCAAACCTTTGCCGCCGTCAATCCCATATTTATTCTCAGCGGCGAAAAGCTGGATTAGAAGTTAGTTGACAGTTGACACTTGACAGTTGACAGTTAACTTTAACCTGGTTCCTCGGCAGAGCCTGGGAATACATACCCAATGCCCCATGCCCTATGCCCTATGCCCATTCCTAAATGTAATTCTTAATCTTTTTTAAGTTCACTTAACCTTCATACTTAAGAATAGGGGCCACCATAGCTGGATTGACCGCCTGACTTGAGATATTGGATGACCGATGGGGGATGGGGGTTAGTTGTGCAAGGGATCAACTCGTGCTCTAGAAAAATCCCAAATCTCAAATCCAAAATCCAAAATCCAAAATCCAAAATCGAATGATCCACCGCCGTCTGCAAGAGAAATTCATTTTATGCCTTGGTCTCGTATCCTGAGTGGAATAGTTGCGATCGCCCTTGCTTTGGGAATGATTATTATGGGCGGATGGTACTTCACCGTCGGCTTTGGAGTCATCGTCTACCTAGGCCAATTGGAATATTTTCAATTAGCCAGGGCGAAAGGTATTGCACCCGCTGCCAAAACTACCTTAGCCGTCAGTCAAGGGCTATTAATTACTGCCGCCCTAGCACCGGAACTCGTAGATGCCATGTTCCCTCTAGCGGGAACCTTAATCTGTTTCTACCTGTTATTCCAACCTAAATTATCGACGATCGCCGATATTGCCTCCTCAGTTTTAGGATTGTTCTACGGCGGTTATTTGCCCAGCTATTGGGTACGGCTGCGAGTCGGCCTCGACCCAGCCAATCTTGCTACAACCCAATTTTCGCAAGCAGTAGCAAGCAATTTGCCCGTTAACATTTACTCGCCGCCGTCTTGGACAACTTCTAGCCATATATCTTTAGGATTGACTTCGCTGCTGCTGGCTTTCTTCTGCATCTGGGCCGCTGACATTGGAGCTTATTTTGTCGGCAAATTCTTCGGGCGCACTAGCCTATCCCACATCAGCCCCAAAAAAACCGTTGAAGGTGCCGTATTTGGAGTTTGCGGCAGCATCGCCGTGGCAGTCGCTGGTTCTTGGTATTTACACTGGCCGGGGTGGCTGTATACTGGGGCTGCTTTTGGTCTGTTGATTGGGGTTGCTAGCCTGTTGGGAGATTTAACTGAGTCGATGATGAAGCGAGACGCCGGCGTTAAGGATTCGGGACAGTTGATCCCCGGTCACGGCGGCATTCTAGATCGCACCGACAGTTATGTTTTTACCGCGCCCTTAGTCTACTATTTTGTCACTTTACTATTGCCCGCGATCGACTCTTTTTTAAGTGACATCCTCCTACACTGAATCAAAAATTACAGTGTAGGCTTCCAAACCTCACGATTTGGCTTTCCTAGTTCTTCCCTTGCGGGACTTCGCCTCTGACGCCGACTGACTTTCATCAATCCCCGGCAGACCGACTGCATAGGCATTTTCTATTCCGCTGAGTCCCAGCGTACTAAGTTCTAGACCACGCAACCTAATGACTTCTGATGCTGCATGATCTCTATCTGTCTCATATCCACACTCACTACATCGATGCACTCGTTCAGAAAGTTCTTTTTTACCCGTATGCGTTCCGCACTTAGGACAGGTTTGAGACGTTCCATTTGGATCGACCCGCAGGAAGTAGACTTGATGTTTCTTTGCTACCCACTCCAGCAGGTTGAGAAACTGACCAAAAGCGGCATCAAGGGTATGTTTTCTCAACATCCCTCTCGACATTGCTTTCAAATTCAAGTTCTCAACAAACACCATCCCAATATCTTCTTTGGTACACAGATGATTAGCCAGCTTGAATTGCCAATCTTTCCGAACACTCGCGATGTGGTTGTGGAGTCTAGCAACCTTAATTCGAGCTTTCTCACTGTTCTTAGAACCCTTTTTCGTTCTGGCATACTTACGTTGCAGCAATTCCAGCTTGCGGTACAAGGATGCCAGGAATCGGGGTCTAGCGATAAACTCTTTATCCGAGGTTGTCAAAAATTTCTCCAATCCCAAGTCAATACCCAGT
Organism: Microcoleus sp. Z1_B2; assembly: GCF_036700325.1. NCBI lineage: Bacteria > Bacillati > Cyanobacteriota > Cyanophyceae > Oscillatoriales > Microcoleaceae > Microcoleus > Microcoleus sp. Z1_B2. Next base: position 46,003 of record NZ_JAUBOQ010000024.1, on the reverse strand, counting down.
GCGTGTCCATGAGGTTGTGCATCGGGTATCGATACGTCAGATTCTATTGTGATTACCACTTCCCATCTGTCAGCTTTCCTCAATACCCTTGCCTGTTTGACCACAAACCCCTGTGGGATAGGTCGATGCACATTAATGGGTATCTTCCCAACCTTGGGGAGAGCAATCTGCCACCATGTAATCGGGTTGGTCTTGAACTGAGGAAACAGCATGGACTTTATCTGTCCAAACTTCTTGAAGCGAGGAAAGCCAAACCCCCGCGACTGAAAATAATTCCAAGCATCATGCAATCTACGAATAGTAGTTTGCAGAACTTGAGAAGGGGCTTCTCCCAACAATGGGAACTCTTTCTTCGCCTTGGGGAGTGTGTTCTGTTGTGCGTAATAGGTGGGAAATGTCTTGTCGGCTGGAATGATATATTCTCGTTCCAGGGAACAATAATCTAAACTACACTTACGCGAATTCACCCAATCTTTGATTTCTCGCAAAGCGTAATTATAGACCTTGCGAGAAATTTCCAGCCAATGCAGCATGGTCTGCTCTTGGCTGGCGTCGGGATAAATTCGGTAGCAGTAGTTCATAATCAGTGTCATGAAGATAATTATAACACGGTATTGACCGTCTATAGACCTTCACCTATTGCAGATTTTACGCCTGATTGACCGGATAAAATTTGCTTGGGTGAGTCCATGTATCCCAACGCCAAATCGGAGATTATGGCGTGGGACTTATATCTCCCCCAAACCCCCTCAAACAGTTAATCGGTAATTGGGAATTGGGAATTGGGCATTGGGCATTGGGCATTGGGCATTGGGCATTGGGCATTGGGAATTGGGCATTGGGCATTGGGCATTGGGTATGTATTCCCAGGCTCTAGCGAGGAACCAGGTTAAAGTCAACTGTCAACTGTCAACTGTCAACTCTCAACTGTCAACTCTCAACTAACTAAGGTAAAACTCTAATTCCCCCCCGACAAACAATCTCCCCCGGACTCAAAATCAACTCTTCTATCTCAACTTCCGGCCCAAAATCAATTTTAAAACCATTGAAATCACTGCTCTTTAATTCTCCATCCATTTCGATTTCGGGTGATTCAAACATCAATTCGCGACCGCTGGCTATCCGCAAACCAGTCCGCAATACCAAAGGAATTTGCCTACCGCCAGCGCGCAAAATTGTCGCCGAAAGCGTCAACACACCCGCCTCAATTGCGATCTGCGAATTTTGCAACTTCAGCGACTTTTCCCTATCTGTCAGCGGCAGCATAGGCAGCAAAAATTCGCTCAAAGCATCAGCCAGCAAAGGCGCTTTCAGCGACGCATTCAAATCCGCCTGACAGAGCCTCAAAACGCCTGTCACGGGAACGGATTCCAGGAGGCGCAGGGGTTTGCCTTTGAGAGCTTGACCGAGGTTGATGCGAATGCCACAGCCCTCTATGGCAACTTCAGTTAGGTGTAGTCCTTTATACACAGCACCTGTCGCGGCAGCCGTGACTTTGGGGATCGCACCGCTGAAGATTTGTCGATCGCTCCCCTCAATTTTCACCTTCAAGTCGTCCACCTGCTGAACTTGCGATCGCAGCCACAACTGCACCGCCGGAGACAGCACCGCGCTCGCGATCCGGCTGCCTTGACTCGGCTGCTCGCCGAGATTAATAGTCCCACCAGAGCCAGCAGCGCTATCTCTATTGTCAAATTGAAGAGAGTTTCGATCGACAGTCATAAACAATTTCAGAATATAAACCTTAATATTCAAGCACAGAAATTTAACTAGAACTTGCACCTCCGGCCTCAAAAACCGGGTTTCTGCACAGATATACCGCTGTCAACCTCTGATTTTCCTGAGAAACCGGGTTGATGAACACAAGTCTGATTAACTCCAAAATCAAGCAGAAATCTGGCATCAGCAACGCCAGAAGCAGAAAAATTCTCACCTTTCTCCCCTTGAGATATTTGGATAGTTCACGAGTTGTGCGATCCCGATGAAAAATTCGCGATCGAGCGTATAAATTTAACCAGGAGTACGGGATTTATGGTAGTGTTGGTTTATGGTCGGGTCAGACCCACACCTTTCAAACCAGCCGCAAACCAACGGTGCAAACCTGTGCCTGCCGCGAGTCTTTTCGTCGTAGTTTTTGCACAGCATTCAGGGTAATGCCATCAGGACAATCTGCACCGGGCACAAGGACAATCTGCACTCTTGCCGGACGTCCTGTAATAATTGGTCAGCATTATAATTTATTCCCAACCAGGAATTGAGCATTGCTAGTACGGTTAATCAATTAACCGTGTCGTGTTTCCTCCCCACCGCTGGCTCGTTGGGGATTTCCACACTCCCGTCATGTCTGATGAAAGGCTGCAAAAAATCCTCGCCCAGTGGGGCATTGCCTCTCGCCGTCTTGCAGAACAGATGATTGTAGCTGGACGAGTCCGAGTTAATGGCAATATTGTTCACTTAGGAGAAAAAGCGAATCCCGATCGCGATCTCATCCAAGTCGATGGAGTCCCGGTGAAACCAACGGATAAACCCGCAAAGGTGTATCTGTTGCTCAACAAACCGGCAGGCGTAGTTTCTACTTGCAGCGATCCAAGATCCCGATCGAAAGTTCTCGACTTGCTGCCACCCCAACTGCGTTCGGGTCAAGGCATCCACCCCGTAGGACGCTTAGATGCAGATTCCACCGGCGCCCTCTTGCTCACCAATGATGGTAAGCTGACATTTTGTTTGACCCATCCGCGTCACTCGATCGCCAAAACTTATCAGGTTTGGGTGAGCGGCGATCCCCCGGAACCCATACTACAAACGTGGCGTCAGGGCATCATCTTGTCCGGCCGAAAAACTTTGCCCGCGAAAGTTAAAGTTCTCGATCGCGCGCAAGACCAAACTCTGTTAGAAGTCATTCTATCAGAAGGCAGAAACCGACAGATTCGGCGAACAGCCGAGCTCTTGGGATATCCCGTGGTGCGCCTGCACCGCACAGCCATTGGCCCGATTCAATTGCAGCGGCCCGGTTCGCCAATATTGCCACCAGGCTGCTGCCGACCCCTAGAAGATGCGGAAATTATTTATTTATGGAATCTAGTCAACCTAACATCAATAAGCGTGCCAGTAAATTCCCAGGAGCACAGCATATGACAAAGAATTTATTGTTTTTATTCTTCAAAACCACTAAGCAGAAACTGCACTCCCAAGAGCCAGAACCAGCTCAGAAGAAGCTAGCGGAAATAGGAGCTAAACTCCGTCAGTACCGCGAACAGCAGTCGATTTGTTTGGACAAAGTAGCCGTGGTAACAATGATTCGGCGGAATCTGCTACAAGCAATCGAGGACGGTCAACTCGACCAACTTCCCGAACCCGTCTACACTCAGGGTTTGATCAAGCGCTACGCTGAAGCAATGGGTTTGGACGGAACTCAGTTTGCCGAATTTTTTCCGATCGAACCGCCGCCCCGATCGATAACCAAGCTATCTTGGCAAGATGGGCCTCAGTTGCGGCCGATGCACCTCTACCTCTTTTACACATTTCTAATTATCTGTTCGGTCAATGTCTTATCTCAATTGATGAGCGGTTCTGTTACCGCAAAAAACGGTGCGGGAGCCGAAGAACTAGCGCTTGGGCAGCAAGAACAAGCTCGCACCGCTGCTGAGGCATCAAGAGCCTCACAAAATCAGAAACCGGATAGTTACGAGGCTGTCGAAGCAGTAAGAACCGGTCAAAATTTAAATAAATCTGGCAATAAACCAGTAATGGTTAGCGTCACTTTTAAAGCAGAATCGTGGATGCAGGTTGAAGTCGATGGTAAAACAGAGTTTGAGGGAACTTTGCCGACCGGGACTGTTCGCACCTGGGGGGCTCAAAAGCAATTGGTAGTGGTAGCAGGTAACGCCGGCGGGGTAATGGTTGCTGTTAATAACGGACAAGCCGAACAACTCGGAGAGCCTGGAGTCGCTAAAGAAGTTGTTTTTAAAGCAAGCGAACTTAAGCCTTCAGCACCGCCCCAGAATCAAGGTTGACTGTTAATGGGTAATTGTTAATGGGTAATAGGTAATAGCGGGCAGTCCACAGAGTTTAATTAGAATGTCCGTCTTGATTCACTCATTACCAATTACCAATTACCCATTCTATCAAACCCGGTTGCATCGGAATAGTCAAATCCAGTCAACAGTCAATCGATTTTAGATTTTAGATTTTAGATTTTAGAATTGAAGCATTGACTTGCGCGAGATAAATACGTTCGGCAAGTTTCATGGGATACAGGTTTTTTATTTCTGGACGGATGAATCACGTGGCGGGTATCCTGGATGCTTTCGGTTAACAATCACGGATGGTGCAACCGGAATTGATAGAATTCATCTGCGTTAATCTGTGTTGCATCTGCCTGTATCTGCGGTCAAGAAAAGATAATTTCTGAACCGCCCCGGACAAGGGATTGACGCTGATTCACGCAGATAAAGAGAAGAGAGATAGGAATAATTCCGATGTTAACAGGTTTGATATTACCCATTAACAATTACCAATTACCCCTTCCCGACAATCAATGTTTATTAGGAGCGCGCCCGGAGATGTAAGTCATAGTTTTTAGCCGATCGCCCACTTCCCAATTCACAGCTTCTGGCCGATACCGCCAGCCCCAATTTCCCTCTGGTTTCCCCGGAAAATTCATCCGCGCGTCAGTACCTAAACCCAACAAATCTTGAAACGGCACAATTGCCATATTAGCAACAGAAATCCAACCCATGCGGATTAAAGACCAGTGAATTCCTTGGGGATCGATGCAGCCCAAATAACGCATAACCTCATCTCTTTCGTAGTTTTGCAGTTGATTGAACCAGCCGACAGTCGTGTCGTTGTCGTGGGTACCAGTGTAGACTACGGAGTTGCGATCGTAATTGAAAGGCAAAAAAGGATCGCCCGGACCACCGGCAAAAGCAAACTGCAAAATCTTCATTCCTGGAAACTCGTATCGATCGCGCAAAGCTTCCACTTCTGGAGTAATTACCCCTAAATCCTCAGCGATAATCGGCAAGTTGCCAAACTTCTTATTAATTAGATCCAACAAAGCTGTTCCCGGCGCTTTAATCCACTCTCCCTCGATCGCAGTTTCTTGTCCGCGCTTCACCGCCCAGTAAGCGTCAAATCCTCGAAAGTGGTCGATCCGAGTCACATCTACATAAGAGAAAATCGCTTCAAAACGCTGCACCCACCACTCAAAATTAGTTGCTTGCAACTTCTCCCAATTGTATACGGGGTTGCCCCACAATTGACCTGTATTGCTGAAGTAATCAGGGGGAACTCCCGCCATTAAAGCTGGTTCTCCGCTGGCTTCATCCAAGCAAAATATTTCGCGATGAGACCATACATCGGCGCTATCGTGAGCTACATAAATCGGAATATCGCCAATAATTTTAATGTCCCGCATATTAGCATAGCGTTTCAACTCCGTCCACTGGCGAAAAAACTCAAACTGGACGTATTTGTAGTAATAAATCTCAGCATTTAGCTGCTGGCGCCACTTCTCTAGCGACTCTGGCTCTCTACGGGCAATTTCTGGTTCCCAATTGTTCCAGCTAACACCGCCAAAGCGATCTTTTAGTGCCATAAATAAGGCGTAATCTTCCAGCCAATTCTCTTTGCTTTCGCAAAAACCTGAGAATTCTTTTTGCTGGATCTGGGATGCTTTGGCTTTGAAGTTTTCGCAAGCTTTTTTGAGCAAAGGCACTTTCAGGGCGATCGCTCGATCGAAGTCTACATAATCCAGCGGAAATTCTGGTAAATTAGCGAAGTCTTCATCTGCGAGCAATTGCTGGTCCCGCAGCAGTTCTGGGTTGATCAGCAGCGGATTTCCCGCCATTGCTGAATAGCACGAATAAGGAGAATTGCCGTATCCTGTCGGGCCCAGCGGCAATAGCTGCCAGTATAGCTGGTCGCTCTCTACTAAAAAGTCAATAAAGCGATATGCTTCCATTCCCAAGTCCCCAATGCCAAATCGACTGGGAAAGGATGTGGGGTGGAGTAATATGCCGCTCGATCGGGGAAAAAGCATAATCTATCTAAAGATATAGGAATTTAACATTGACAATTTGACCGATATTCCCTACCAGTTAAACTTCGTAGTTTTTAGGGGGATTGTTAGGGCAAATACTTTTGTGATTGTCTCATATTTTCTGCGATCGCGTGCTGACCCCATATTTTTATAACTCTACTCATAAATCCTCAGTAGAGTTCAACACATCAAAATCCGAACTTACACGATCGCCCTACTTTCACAGCTAGGTTTTTTTACCCAGGCTCGTTTGCTGCAACAAAGTATGTTGCTTGAGCCTAGCCGGTTTCTGCCTAACCTTTAAACTTAACTTTTTTTGGGTTTTGCCCCATCTCTCTGCAGTCGTAAATTGCCCACAAAAAATCAGCCATCACTTAAGCAGAGCCCATGCACAAATCAGCCGGCTGTTTTGTATCTTTAAAAACAGCCGGCTGCGAAATTACTGGTGATAATGCTTAGTTCATGCTTGCTTGTTCAACAATTTCTGCACTTGTTTGAGAGCTATAGCGCCGACGTTGTAAGCCGCCCAGCCGCCCGCCAACAATACGGGCATCAATACTATTAGTATGCGGAAGTCAAAATCCATGAGTTCTCCTCCTAAAGTTTTTTAACAAATTCTCATAATCTATTTGTATCTCATTTTGTCGCCATTCTCCTGACTCTCTAAGCAAATATTCGGGATACGCAGGAGGACATCGCTCCCCAAGAATTGAGAGCGAAAGCGAAACTCCTGGGCGGATCTCGGCATTCGCTGCACCAATTATCCCACAATCTGTTTGGCAATCCCTTCCACAACCTTAGTTAGAGGGTCGTTAGGGAAGTGCAGCGCAAACACCCCCTTGCTGGCGAGCAGCATCATCTGGTCGCTGTGGGGCAGTACCCCTGCCACTGGGATGTCGTAAATACTCTCTACTTGCTGCTTCAAATCCTCGAAATCCAGCGATTCTGGGGCTTTGTTAATCGTCATCAAAATCTTGGGAACTTCTAATTTGCGGGCCACATCTACCGTGACAGCCGTTCCCTGAAAATCTTGCTGATCCGGACGCAGAATCAGCAGCAGGATGTCGGAAATGGTGATGCTGAGGAGGGTTTCTTCGTTGAGCCCCGGGTGCGTGTCTATAAATAGGTAGTCTAAGTTCAAAACCTCGATCAGTTCTTGAAAGCCGTCGGTAAGCAGTCCCACGTCGTAGCCTTCCCGCAAAACTCGCGCTATCTCGCCTGCTTTAATGCTCGAAGGAATCAGGTAGAGGCTGCCGTTACTGGCTAATTTTGGCAGCAGCGAACTCACATTGTAGGCCGTATCCGCGATCGGACATCGGCCCCACAGGTAATCGTTCAAGCAGCGATCCATATTGCTCTCGCTGAAACCGAACAGCACGTGAATCCCCGGTGATTGAATGTCTGTGTCCACAATGGCGACCCGATTTCCGCCGCGAGCGATAATAGATGCCAGGTTTGCTGTCGTGTTCGATTTGCCAGTTCCGCCCCGGTAAGAGTGGACAGAGATGATTTTGGACATGATCTGCGTATGAGGGTAAGAAACGGGGAGAACCCATTATGATGCAATTCTCGATGATACAGTCGAGTTGTCGGTCATTCTTCCTTGTCCCCCAAATCCTCCTTGTCTGCTAAACTATCAATTTTTTCATCTTTTATCATCTTTTGGCCGCCCCTGCGCTGCCGCATCTGTTTGGCTTTGGTTTGCAAATCGCTGAACTCGTCATCAGGTTTAGTTTCGGCTGAACTAGCACGACAACCGGTATCTATCGGGACACCCGTTTGAGAGCCGCTTTCCGATTCACTCACGGCGGCCCGCTGCTGATGCTGTTTGGCTTTTTCCTGCAACTGAGCTAAGTAATCGTCTGTCTGACTTTCGACCTTGGGAAGCTCTGGGGTAATGGCAATTATTTCTTGGGGTTCGGAAAGTTTTTTTTCAGAGGTTTCTTGTTTGCCAATCCTCAGTTTATCTTTCTTTTGCTGCAATTCTTTAAAGAAATCAGATTCTGTGATTTCTGCGACTTGCTGTTCTTTTTTGGCTTGGTCTATTTCGATTTTGAAGACTTGTTTTACTCGATCGCTAATTGCTTTCCCGTATCCGGCTTTATTAAATCTCTCTGCTGATACAATGCTACCGCCAGTTACGATTAATGCTAAGGCTGGCGCTGCCACAGGCACCCACCCTCCCAACAGAAAAATCCCAAAGCCGATCGCGCAGCACCCGGACAGCAGTGCTCCAAATGTCACCGTCAACTTCGCTGGGTGAGCCATCCGGGATGCCAAGGTTCCTCCCACAATTGACCATGCCGAAATCCACATGATTTCTGCCCATTCCGGCCAAAACCAAAACATCGGTCTGTTGTCTAAAACTGCACTCAGAATTTGGCTGACTACTTGTGCGTGTGCCACGATCCCCGGCATGAATTGGTTTTTTTGCTGTCGCCCACTGTAAGGAGTATAAAATAAATCTTTAACGGTTTCTGTGGTGTAACCGATGAGAACTATTTTATCTTTAACTAAATTCGGGTCAACTTTCCCTTCTAAAACATCGGTAATTCTGACTTGGTTTGCGACTGGCCGCCGGGAACGATAGTTAATTAATATTTGATATCCCCTGACATCGGCATTTTTGTATCCTCCGTCATTGCTTGCTAGTTGTTTTAATTGAGTTTCTCCCAGCCATAAAGATTGATCTGGTGCCAGTTTGGGATAGATTTTTTGCCCTTGCAGGTAGCGGAGTGCTAGCTGGAGGTTGAAGGAATATAAAACTTGAGAATTGTCATTGCAAAGATGTTTTTGGGCAGAAGAGTTGCCCTCAATTTTCGGCGGTTTCATAAATAATAAAGCTCTGCGGAGTATGCCACCGGGATCGACTCCGAAATCTGCAAATCCCACCCGGTTTTGTGGCAGCCCCGGCGCAGGCGGAGAACCGGGATTGTCCGGGCTTCCGTCGGTGACTAAACATACCCCGATCGTTCGATCGCTTTTTTGTAAAAATTTAGTCAATTCCTCGCGCCCGTCTCCTAAAGGTACGTCTCGCAGTACATCTAAACCGATGACTGCCGGCTGCATTTTTTCCAGTTTTTGTAAGATTTCAGCTATTTTGCGATCGGATATTGGCCACTGATTCAGTTTCTGAATGTCTGCTTCGGTAATCCCCACAACTAGCAAACGCGAGTCTGGCTGTTCATCGGGACGCCACCTCACCATTTGGTCGTAAGCGCTTAATTCTACTGGTTCGAGTATTCCTAGCTGTCTGGCTCCCATCAAGGATAATGTTACTGCCGCGCTGGCAATTAATACAGACTTAGCCAAGAAGAGTGATGGTTTATACCTTTGACTCACTTGAGCCACTGCCGATCGAATTTTGTTAGATATTTTACTCATTATCCCAGCATAAAAGTTTGACTCGTTTCTGGAACAGCAGTTGTTTCACATTCCCCACCTGCCGGAGACTTCCTCCATCTTAGAACACTCGGAAACTCCGACCGCTTTGTTACAAAAATTTACCTTACGTAGCGACCAACTGTATCCAATGATACTTGCGACCTAGGCAACCGGATTTTTCCGACAGAGAATCCACTTGCCGCTCGAATTAATTAATGTTATTGATGATATGTCAAGGTATAAATTGTGTATCTGCGCCCTCGACTAGCATCTCAAAAATATTTATCGCCATCAGCGAATGCCTGTGTTTGCAATTATAGTGAAAGGTACAACAAAATGAAATGTTTTCTACATCGGGCTACACTTGCCGTCGCCGTATCTGCGATCGCAGCTACCCTACCCAGTTCACTTGCACCGATGCGCGCACAATCCCAGCCGCTTCTGCTGAGTCAAAATGTTAATTTCAAGCCTCCCGATGTAACAGCCCCCGCCAACCGACAAGGAGGAACACATCGCGGCAACAAGCTTTGTCCAGCGGGTTTATCTATTACTCCTTTAGTACCTCCAACTAATATCGGTTTAACCCTAACGGATTCTCCCACAATTTTTGTCTATGTTCCTCAAACCTCTGCAAAAATAGAGTTTACTGTGCTCAACGACAAGGAAGAGGAAGTCGTCTACGAAAAAACATTTAAACTAGACAAATCTGGGATTGTTGGAGTTACTATTCCTGCTACCGTGGACAACAACAAATCCCTTGAAGTTGGTAAGCGATACGTGTGGTCATTTTCGCTAGTTTGCGACCCCGAAGACCGATCTGCGGATTTAGTTGTTAAAGGGTTCGTGCAGCGAATTGAACCGCAGGCAAATCTCAAGAGCGAGTTGGCAAATCCCGACCCCATGACTAGGCTCAACGTTTATGCTCAAAATGGGATTTGGTACGAAACTATCGCTACTTTAGCCCAAATGCGGCGCCAGACACCGGGGGATGTGAAGCTGACAGCCAAGTGGACGCAATTATTGCAGTCCCAAGGACTGGAATCAGTTGCAGCTCAACCACTGGTTGCGCCTCTTTAAATCTCGCTATTTCTTGAAGTTTTGTCGATCGGCCGATGGCGATGTGAAAATTGACCACGAATTTCTTCATGTGGTACCCGCCACGTGATTTATCCGTGGAATGAATCCAAAATCCAAAATCGAAAATCCTCAAGAAAGAGCATTTATCCGTAGGGTCGCCTCTAAAATCTAAAATCTAAAATCTAAAATCGATTGACAAATTTACTCGATCGCGCCCGGAGCTAAAACTCCGGGTTAACATTAGAGATGTACTCTATAAATATTTCTACAAGTTGGTGGAAAAATGAAACGTTTTATAAATTTTACTGCACTGGTGATGACTGTATTGGCGATCGCCGTTACTCTCCCCAGTTTGCTGACACCGATGCAGGCTGGACCCGCACCAATCCTGCTGAGTCAGAATGTTAATTTCACACCTCCCGATGTAACAGCCCCCGACAACCGGCAAGGCGGGACGCATCGAGGCTGTCAGTTGCGGGAAGGTTTATCCATTACTCCCTTAATACCTAAAAGCAATATTGGTTTAACGCTAACAGAGTCGCCAACATTTTTTGTATATGTTTCTCAACCGGCGGCTCAAGTAGAGTTTATTTTGCTAAACGCAGATGAATCCGAAGTAGTTTACGAAACTACTTTAAAAAATGACAAAGCCGGAATAGTTGGAGTTAACCTTTCTGAGAAAGACAAGACAAAAAAAATTGAGGTTGGTAAGCGATATGTGTGGTCGTTTGCGCTAGCCTGCGATCCTCTGGAGCGTTCTGGAGATTATATTGTTAAAGGATGGATGCAGCGAATTGAACCCCAGGCAAATCTCAAGAACGATTTGGCAAATCCCGACCCTATGGCTAAGGTGATTGCTTATGCTAGAAATGGGATTTGGTACGAGACTCTTGCTACTCTAGCCGAAATGCGACGCCTCGCACCCAATGATTCGCGGCTGACGACCGAGTGGACGCAATTGTTGCAGTCCCAAGGACTAGAATCGATCGCAGATCAACCGCTAGTTCAGTCTTTTTAATAACGACTCTTGACCAATCATTGCTGAGTGTTTGCATAGTCAATTCTTCAATTATTCAATCCAGTGACCGAAAGCAGCCAGGGTACAAGCCCCCGTTCTTATCCTGGTACAACCCAAAAATACTATCCGATAACCAGTCCCCGGATTCATCAGTGATATCGCTTTCTTCAATTCTCCAATTCTTCAATTCTTCAATCCAAAATCCAAAATCTAAAATCTAAAATCGATTGATGGCTAATAACTTTCCGACAATTCTAGCTCTTGATTTTGACGGTGTGATTTGTGACGGACTAATCGAATATTTCCAAACCGCTTGGCGTACCTACTGTCAAATCTGGAAACCAGTCGAAACAGTGCCCGATCCAGATTTAGCTTTGAGTTTTTACCGAGTGCGGCCCGCCATCGAAACCGGTTGGGAAATGCCACTGCTAATCCGCGCACTGCTGACAGGAATTTCTCCAGAGCAAATTTTGCTAGAGTGGCCCAATATAGTACCGTATTTGTTGACCGAAAATAATTTAAAAGCGCAATCTGTCGGTGCTATGTTAGACGGATTGCGCGATAATTGGATTGCTGAGGATTTATCTGGGTGGCTGTCTTTGCACCGCTTTTATCCAGGGGTTGCCGATCGCTTGCATTCGTTGCAAGGGAGTTCTGTGAAAGTGGCGATCGTCACTACAAAGGAAGGCCGTTTTGTGCGGGAACTTTTGCAGCTAGCAGGCGTACAAATGCCGCAGGAGTTAATTTTTGGTAAGGAATACAACAAGCCGAAACACCAAATTTTGCGGGAATTTTTGGCTGCGTCTGGCAAAGATTCGACTATTTGGTTTGTGGAAGACAGGTTAAAAACTTTGCTGTCGGTGAAGCAGCAGCCGGATTTATCTCAGGTGAGGTTATTTTTGGCTGATTGGGGTTACAATACTTTGCCAGAACGGGAATCTGTGGCTCAAAATCCACCAGTTCAATTGCTTTCTCTGTCGCAGTTTGCCGGAGATTTTGCCGATTGGCTGCCGATCGACTGTTGATGTTAGATTTGTTCACAGTGGTGATTTTTTTCGCTTTTCAGATTTTAAAAAAAATCACAAAAATTTACATTTTTTTGGTTGACTTTTGCGGCGTAGACATGGTATTTTAATATAATGGGATGGTGGCAAAAATATTATTTTTGCCACCATCCCATTATAAGATAAATATAACAGAAATTTCTCAAAAAAGCAAGCCGATCGACAAAAAAAAAAGGTTTTTTTTTAGACTATTGCAGGTACTCTTGACCTCAAAAACCTGGTTTTTTTACTATTTCTGGGGGCGCGCACGCACGAAGTGTTTTAGTTAATTAAACCGCGTCTATCACAAAAAAACCAGATTCGGAACCAAAAAATTGAAAAGTGTTTTGATAATTTATCAGCTTGAAAGCTTTCTAATATTGAGACTTAAAACCCATGCTCGATTTAACTAAAGCAGCCAAGGCAATGCAGGGAATGAGCCAACATTTGAATGTGGAAGCGGCTGCCGCTCGCCAACGTTTGGAAGTGGCTCAGAATTTGCTGGTAAAGGCTGCAGCGGAACAGGAAAAATTGGTGGAATTGCAAGAGAATTGGCGCGATCGCACTTTATTCAATGCTGCCACGCCGATCGAGCCCTTAGACGATCGCACCTACATCACCGCACCCCCCGCCTCTCACACAGTCTTTGCCACAGACGGATCGCAAATTTCCCCCAACCATCACGAAATAGCCTACTGCTACCTGCTAAACGTCGGCACAGTCATGCTACACTACGGCCAAAGTCGCCACCCAGTTTTAGACAGCGTACCCGAGGTTTTCTACAAACCCGAAGACTTGTACGGTTCGCGACAGTGGGGAATTAGAACCGAAGAATGGATGGGATATCGGCGAGCAGTTTCCGAAGCAATTGCCTTAGCAGAAATGGGCTGCAATTGGGCAAAAGTTAACGACAATAAATTGCCCGCGCCAGCTTTAGCAATGGTAGACGGTTCCCTGATTTATTGGTTTTTGGAACAGTTACCCACCGAAGCGCGCGATCAAATTTTGCTGCCAATTTTAGAATCTTGGGACAAGTTGCGTTTAGCAGGAATTCCGCTGTTAGGATACTTAAGCGCTTCTCGCAGCAGCGAAAGTTTATCTTTTTTGCGGTTTGAAGCTTGCACCCACGAAGTACCAGACTGCATGACAAATTGCCCGAACGTCGGATTTGCCGCCACAATTTCTTTCGCCGACAAAGCACCTTGTCAAGAATTTGAACCCTTGCGGGATGCCATATTGTGGGCAACAATCCTGTCACCGGGACAAAGAAGCCCTTTGTGGAAATCCCAAGCTCGAATTTTAGATTTGTACGGCATTAATTCCGTCTATTTCTGTTACGTTCACGTTGGCACAGAAATTGCTAGAATAGAAGTGCCGGAATGGGTAGCACAAGATACAGCACAGCTAGATTTAGCATTAGGAATGATGCTGGCTCAAGTACATAAAGGCGGCGGGTATCCGGTGACGCTAGCAGAAGCTCACAATCAAGCGGTAGTCACGGGGGGCGATCGAACTCGCTTTTTCGCTTTGTTAGAGCAGCAAATGATTAAAGCCGGCTTAAAAAATGTCGGAATTTCTTATAAGGAAACACGGAAGCGCGGCAGTATTGCTTAAAGTAATAAGTACAGTCCTGGCCGCAGAAAGCGGGTTTTTTACGGAAATACTGAAATTGAGCTTTTAACACAGAGAAAAAACCCGCTTTCTTTGGTATTGATACGTAATTTATGTAGAGTTAAAATAGAGTTAAAAATGTTATATGCCAATAGAAATAATTATCTTAATTGCTTCCTTACTTGTATCTTGGCTAGTCTTTAATTGGGCTTTTAAAGTATTGAAAGCCAGCATCGGGACAGCGATTGGTTTAGCAGCAATTGTGCTGGCGATGCAGTTATTGTTTGGCATCGGCCCAAACCAGCTTTTCCAACATATAATTCACTTGCCGGAAACCCTGGGGAAAATAATTTCAGGCAAGTGAGCCGATTTTAGATTTTAGATTTTAGATTTTAGATTCTTTTAGATACCCGACTTCTTCAAGAAGTCGGGTATCTGGGTATTCGGATAATTTTCCCTCTTATCGATAATTCATCCGTGTATCCGTGTCAAAATCCGTGTCGTGCCCTCCTTCATATACTCACATCTTGCACCATTCTCAAGAACAGGCTTTTCGGCCTGTTCCACAAAGAGTGAATTGTCTTGTGGAACAGGCCGAAAAGCCTGTTCATAAAAAGCTTATTGAGAAGGGTGCAACATCTCAGTATATTAACTTCCCAGCATTTGCAACTTGTACAAACTGGCATACAACCCTTCTAGCTGCAACAACTCTTCGTGGCTGCCCGACTCTACTAACTGCCCGCGTTTGAGCACTAAAATACGATCGACATTTCGGATAGTCGAGAGCCTGTGGGCAATAATTATCGCCGTTCTGTCAGCCATCAAACGCTCTAGAGCTTCTTGAATTAAAGCTTCCGTCCCCACATCCAAACTAGCAGTTGCCTCGTCTAGAACTAAAATACTGGGATTGCGAATAGCCGCGCGAGCAAAGGCTAATAATTGCTTTTGTCCCCCCGAAAGATTGGTTCCCCGTTCCCGCAATTGCGTATCATAACCTTGAGGCAACTGTTCGATTAAACGGGCAACATTTGTCTTTTCTGCTGCTGCTTGAATTTCCTCAATCGAGTAACTTTCTCCCAGGCTGATATTGCTCTTCACGTCACCAGCAAATAGGAAGCCATCTTGGATAATCACGCCTATGTGCCTGCGTAACTCTGCTTGAGGCAAATCCCGAATATCCACATGATTAACCAGAATCCGTCCTCGGCTAGGTTCGTAAAGGCGGCACAGGAGACGGATAATCGAACTTTTGCCCGCACCGGTGGGGCCAACTAATGCTACTTTTTCGCCGGATTTGATGGTGAAATTGAGATTTTGCAAGACATATTCGTCTTGTTTGTAAGCAAACCACACGTTGTCAAATTGGATTTCTCCCGATTCTGAATTATGCCATTTGGCATTTTCTCCTCCCCTAAGCTTCGGGGGGTTGGGATTGTTAGGCACTAAACGATATTCGGAACTTGCTGGATTTTGATGATTATCTGGCAATTCTCGATCGAACGGAGACAAGTTGTAAGCCGTTGACTCTGGATGTCCAGTTATCAACAACGGTGAATAACCTGCCCTTCTTCCTTCTTCCCTCTTCCCTCTGGCTTCAAACATCCGTGTATCCGTGTCAAAATCCGTGTTGTGCCCTTCCTTCTTCCCGCTAGTTGGATCTTTAATTTCGATCGGTTCGTTGAGAATATCGCTAATCCGTTCGACAGCGGTAAATCCTGCTTGAATCGCGGTAAATTTCTCCGCAAATTGCCGCAGCGGATCGAAGAGACGCTGAGCAAATAAAATGAATGCCGAGAGAGTACCGAAGTTAAGATTACCCGCTAAAACCCTTTGGCCGCCCATCCACAAAACTGCTGCAATCGCCACTAAAGCAATCCATTCTAATGTCGCAGATACGGCTGAGTCGTAAAATATAGTTTTGTCAACTGCTTTAATGTACCGTTTATTGGTGACACGAAACAATTCGGAGTTGAATCTTTCGCGGCGGAATAGCTGCACTACGCCAATACCAGTCAAGTTTTCTTGCAGTTGGGCGTTGAGTTCGGAAAGTTCTTCTCTGGTATTGTAATTTGCTATGCGATATTGGTACTGAAAATAAACTATGACAGCGGTAATTGGTATCATCATCAGCACCAACATTAAAGCTAGTTGCCACTGCATAGTAAACATGAAAATGGCAATTACTAAAATTGAAAATAAATCGCTGACAATGCCGATCGCCCCTGAAGAGAAAACCTCTCCCAAAGCTTCTACATCGCTGGTGAGGCGAGTCATCAATTTACCGACAGGAGTGCGATCGAAAAATCTCACTGCTAGCGATGTGACGTGGGCGAACAAATCATTTCTAATATCTGTAGTAATTATTTGCCCTACTTTCGTGACTAAATACCCTTGAAGTGATTGCAGTGCTAATCTAAGTGTTATAGTTAGCATGAGCAAAATAGCCAAAATATTCAATGCACCAGATAAAGGCACTCCCCGCAAGAATTCGTAGGTAGGTTCCGAGCGAATTACCGAAATTGCCTGTCCGATGAGAATGGGTTGAATTGCTCCTGAGACTGCTAGCGGTACTAATAGTACGATCGAAATAATCAGCAAGCGTTTGCTGCGGGTTGCGTAAGATGCCAACCTCATGAATAACCGCCAGTCTGTTTCCTGGCCGGATTTGTTTTTGGTGTCTGCTACTGGTGAGGAAAGAGTCATCCGATTTTAGATTTTAGATTTTAGATTTTAGATTGCAGAAGCTATTATGCTGCTAAATTCGGCGGCTTTTTGTGAGGATATCGAGCTTTTTTTTCGCTGCGCGGCTTGTAGGGCCCGCGGGCGAGATCAGTTCGCTCAGCTTTGAGCAAAAAAGCTGTACAATATATCCAACTAATAATTGTAGCAAATAGAGTCAGTCAAATTAGGAAATATTGTACAGATCCAGCAAATTATCAAACCTGACAGCGCTCAGTCACCCATATTTATTACAATTGCGGATATCCGCTACTTGCCACTTTATGCCTTTAGACATAGAGTTGACCACTGGTTTTAGTTACTGTGTCAAATGCTGGGTTTTCAAAATGCAGTTCACTGCATTGAAGAAATTGATTTTACATTTCACCGTCGTCCCAATGAAAGTGTATTAGCCTTTTTGGGTATAACTTATGCAAGAAATAGAGACAGCCCGATTGTATCTGAGACAATTTACGCCAGACGACTTAGATGAGCTGTACCGCATCTACAGTGATGCAGAAATAATGAAATACTTGAGAGGAGTTAAAACTATAGAAGAAACAGAAATCGCCATTCATACTATGCTCAAACGTTGGGCAGAAAACAACTTCGGAATGTGGGCTTTAGTACATAAAATAGACCATAAAATGATTGGTCGCTGCGGACTGGCTTTTCTGGATCAGACACCGGAAGTTGAGCTGGGCTATGCGCTAGACAAACTTTATTGGAATCAAGGATTGGCGACTGAAGCATCTTTTGCTAGTCTCAACTATGGATTTAAAATATTAAAGTTGGAGAGAATAGTTGCGATCGCCCGCCCAGAAAATATCGCCTCCCAGCGGGTAATACAGAAAGTTGGCATGAAATATGAAAAAAATGCTCGTTATTACGAAACTGATGTACTATATTATTCTATATCGCGAGAAAGTTACCAGGCAAAAGTAGTTTTGTAAGGCGTGCGTTGCACACCTTACTGCATTTAAATTACTCACATTGCAATTTGTCATTATTTCCTGCTGACAACTACGAAGTCCTTTGCAACTGCTTGTTAACTTTTTGAATTTTCTTAGCAAAATACTCTTGTCTGTGTCCCAATTTTTTAGCCACGTCCAACCCTTTTTGATAGGATTCCAAAGCTTTATCGTAAGCCTTCATCTCCTGATAAACTTGACCGATATTGTCATAAGTGTTCATCAATCCGTAGAAATTGTAAGCCCGCTCTTCTAACAGCAACTGCATTTGATAAATCCGCAAAGTCGGCTCCCACTGCTTTTGCGATCGATAAAGTAATGCTAATTTATCTAAAGCTTCGCTAGCTTGGGCATACTGTTGAATGGGGACGGCTAAATTGTAGGCTTCCTGATAGTATTGAGCTGCTAAGTTGATTTGACCTATGGTTTGGTAATCACTGGCGATCGCAATTTTGAGCGGTGGTATAGCGCTGGGAGTTTGTAAGTTAAGATACACTGAGGCTAGTTTTTCCCTTGCTGCGATCGCCTTTAGGGGTTGTTTCGACTGCTGGTAAACATAGGCCAACTGTCTCAGAGTATCTACCTCAGTTGGAGGAGTTACAGGCTGTGGCGGTGCGCCGTTTCCCGCAACAACAGCAGAAGTTTGCACAGCAGAATTAGCAGCAAATAAATCGCGGTTTTCCTGAATTAAAGTTGCCAATTCCTCATACACGGGAGCAGCTTTATCGTAACTCAACCAATTAATGTGAATTAGCCCGATCGCCTTTAAAATCTGACCTTGGGCCAATATATCTTGGTTTTGGCGCGCATTTTCGAGAATTTCTTGGTAAACTTCTACAGTCGGCCCTTTAGCGCGCACCTGCTGAAAAGCCGCAGCGAAGGCGGGTAGCAACTCAGTATTAAGTGGTACTTGGGATTTGACTTCTTTTTGAATTGCTTGCAACCGTTTGGTAATAAGCTGTAGTTCGAGGTTTTTACCATTACTCCAAGCAACACTTCCCACCCGACTCAAAGCAGCAATTTCCGCCGCCGGGCCCAGATACCTCCGCAGCCGCAATTCTCGGAACCAAATTTCAAAAGCACCCGCGCCGTCTCCAGCTTGCAGTTTAGTCGCTGCTTCTAAGTTTAACTCTTCCAAAGCCGCTGTCAGTTCGTCCCGCTGAGTGCTGCTCAAAGATTCGTTAGCAGGAGCTAGGGGATCGGGTGTGGTAATTTCTAGAGGATTAGGAGAAAATTGATCGAGGGCTGGTGGATTAGTTTGGGCGCTAGCAATAGAACCAGCACACAGCCACAAGAAAAGCAAGCACCCAATTGGTACAGAACTTCTCATTCTTAAAATTTGGTTGCCGCGATTCGGCATCTTTTCTGGAAACATCAAGTTTTGCATATCTACAAAACGGTATAAATTATGTCACAAAGATGGCACAAAAGCAAACAGTTCAACAAGAGCAACAAAATAAATGTCACCGCACTGAGCAATTATTGGGATTTAAAGACGCTGGGCGATCCTCTTCGTTGGCGTAGCCCCCGTAGGGGCGGGCTTCGCCAACGCATTTTACGCTTATTTAGTCTAGCCCTAATTCTCTTAACTGTTTGCACAGCTTGCGCCCCCCCTCCCGCAGTTGCAAAAGACCGCTCTTTTCCAGAATTGTCCCTAGAATTTTTGGGCGAGTACGAATTGCCAAAAATGAATTTTGAAGGAGTACCCGTCGGCGGTTTGTCAGGAATTACCTACGATCCCAAAGGTATTAGCGAAGTCACTTCCAAAGCTTATCGCTTTTACGCTCTTTCCGACGACCCCAGCGAAAACGGAGAAGCGAGATTTTACAGTCTCCGACTCGACCTCACATCAAGTGACCCAGCAAATATTCGCCTGAAAAAAGTTACCGTTGACGGCGTTACCTCCCTCAAAAAATCAGACGGTGAAACCTTCTCTTGGGGTTCCATAAATCCCGAAGGCATCGCCCTTTCTCCCCGCAATTCAATATTTGTCGCCAGCGAAGGCGTTACTCATGTGGGCATCCCTCCTTTTCTCGGAGAATTTGACCTCAAAACCGGGCAAATGCGGGGAAATTTGCCGATACCAAAGCGCTATATTCCCGATGCCAGCGATGAAAAACAGCAGCAAGGAGTGGTGGACAATTTAGGTTTTGAATCTTTAACTATCGACCCAGAAACCTTTAGTCCAGGCGGTCTAGACCCGTTTCGTTTGTTCGCAGCTACGGAAGCCCCGTTAATGCAAGATTTAGACCCAGAACAGGCAAGCAAACTTCGTCTTTTACATTATATCATCGTCGATAAAACGCCGCAATTAGTCTCAGAAAATCTTTACACACTAGACCAGGTTCCCATGACTATTTTGAACGGTTTAACAGAATTAGTGACAATCGGTGGCGGTCAGATTCTGAGTTTAGAACGTTCTTTTGGCCTGTCGGGATACAGCGCTAGGATTTATCAAGTAGCGGTTGGGGCGGCTACAGATACTTCGAGAATCCAGAGTTTCAAAGGACGAGTGGCCGTCGAACCTGTTAAGAAAAAGTTGCTCCTAGACTTAAGCCAACTCGGAATTCCGCTGTACAATTTAGAGGGGATGACCCTCGGCCCGCGCTTGCCAGATGGCAGCCAGAGTTTAGTTTTGGTCAGCGATGACAATTTTGATGAAGCGCAGAAAACTCAGTTTATCTTGTTGAGTTTGAAGGGCAAAGGTTAAGTCAGAAGGGCGGGCTAGAAGCCCACCCCACCCCACAATAAAATTTATTCTTTGTGGAACAGGCATCTTGCCTGTTGATGAAAACCGTACAAAAAAATTCACTCTTTGTGGAACAGGCATCTTGCCTGTTCATAAAAAATTTAAATTACATTTATCCAACTATAAAATACCCTAATTATGCCA
This sequence comes from Microcoleus sp. Z1_B2, assembly GCF_036700325.1. NCBI lineage: Bacteria > Bacillati > Cyanobacteriota > Cyanophyceae > Oscillatoriales > Microcoleaceae > Microcoleus > Microcoleus sp. Z1_B2. Next base: position 25,245 of record NZ_JAUBOQ010000024.1, on the reverse strand, counting down.
ACTCGTAATACTTTGCACTTACCAGACATTGAACTTTCCTACCTAGAATGGCAGCCAGACACAGGGAAAGAAAAATCTCCCCGTTTGCTGCTGTTACACGGTTTAGCAGATAGTGCGTGTGTCTGGAGTAGCTTGGGCGATTACTTGTCCAACCGCTATCATATTGTAGCGCCCGATATGCGCGGTCACGGAGAAAGTAGCAAACCGAAAACAGGCTATACTTTTGAAAGTGCGATCGCAGATTTAGAAGCTTTGATGGCACATCTCAACTGGCCAGACGCCCACATTTTAGGACATTCTTGGACGGGCAAACTAGCACCGATTTGGGCGAGGCAAAATCCCGATCGCTTTTGCAGTATGATTTTAGTAGACCCCATCTTCATCACCAAAATGCCCGCGGCGATGAAACTTACCCTGCCAATTGTTTACCGAAAATTAGACTGTCTCAAATGTGTGGGCCCGTTTGCGACTTTATCCCAAGCAGAAGCAGCAGCTAAACAATCGGGAGAATTCGCAGATTGGAGTGATGTGCAGCAAATGGTATTCCAACAGCAAATCGAACCAAAATCCGACGGAAATTGGGGCAGTAAATTTGCGATTGCAGCCAGAAATCAGATATTTTCAGAAGTGATGAAAGTTGCCGGTTTAACTGAAAATATTGAGATACCAACTTTGTTTGTACAGCCGGAAAAAGGCGTAAATCGCATGGCTTGGCAAATGCAGCCATACAAGAGATACTTGAAAAATCTTACTGTTGCAAAAGTACCGGGGAATCACTGGTCTTTTTTGACTCAACCGGAAACTTTTAATCAAACTGTGGCAGATTTTTTAGAGGACACAAGACAGTGAATGTAGAAATTATCGCACATCGGGGATTTTCGGCGATCGCCCCTGAGAATACTTTAGCAGCTTTTGAACTGGCGATCGCCCGTGGAGCTCATTCGATCGAATTTGACATCCAGCTATCCGCCGACAACGTACCAGTGATTTTTCACGACGCCACATTAGATAGAATCACTGGAGTTTCTGGCAAAGTTAGGGAAAAAACTCTGTCTGAATTGCAAACACTTAATGCGGGAAAATGGTTTAGCGATGAATTTTCACAAGAAAAAATTCCTACCTTAAAAGAATCATTAGCTATTCTCAAAAATGTTGACAAATTTCTTTACTTTGATGTCAAACCTCACTGCGAGTGGTCTGATGCAGATGTCGCGGATTTTGTCAATACTTTGAAGGGCGAAGAAATCCAACAAAAATGCGTTATTACTTCCTTTAACGCTGGATTTCTAGAACAAGTGCGGCGGCTATCTGGCGATTTGGCGATCGGACACATTGTTGCTAATCTAGAAGCATACAAAACTCAATTTGCTCAAGCTGTGGCGCATCGGGATAATTTGATTAGCAGTCTGTATCGCGTGTTGCTGGAAAACCCCGCACTAATTCAAGAAAGCCGGAGTCAGGGAGTTGACATTGTGGCCTGGACGGTGGACGATCGAGCGGATATGCAAAAGTTAATTGATTTGGGTATAACGCGGATAGTCACTAATTGTTTGATATGATCTTTTTAACCGCAGATGAAGGCAGATAAACGCAGATAAACGCAGATAATAGATGAATTACTTTCGCAAAAGCATCCACGAAATGTCTGGCTATGTGCCGGGGGAACAGCCACCGCTAGGCACAAAAATTATTAAACTAAATTCTAATGAAAATCCCTATCCGCCTTCTCCCAAAGCGTTAAAAGTGCTTCGGGAAATAGACGGAGAAATGTTGCGGCGCTATCCCGATCCAACTGGCAAAAGTTTCCGCATTGCTGCTAGTGAAGTTTTGGGAGTCGCTGACGATTGGATTGTTGTAGGTAACGGCAGCGACGATTTATTAAACTTGATTGTTCGCGCTGTGGGCGAATCTGGGAAACAGATTGTTTGTCCTGCGCCAACCTATGTATTGTACCGAACTTTGGCAGCAATTCAAGATGCAGAATTTGTGGAAGTTCCTTATCCGGACGACTACAAGTTACCAGTCGATTTGCTAATAGCAGCCCAAGGTGCAGTGACATTTATAGCTTCGCCAAACAGTCCATCGGGAACCGCCATATCTGTTGCAGATTTGGAGAAACTGGCTAAAGAGTTATCGGGCATTCTTGTGATCGACGAAGCTTATGTAGATTTCGCCGAAGAAAATGCTTTGGAATTGACAAAAAAATACAGTAATGTTATAGTTTTGAGAACGCTTTCAAAAGGTTATTCCCTGGCAGGATTGAGGTTGGGTTTTGGCATAGCAAATCCGGCGCTGCTGGCAGAATTAAATAAAATCAAAGACAGCTATAATGTGGATGCTTTAGCCTATGCAGTGGGGGCGGCTGCGATCGCAGATCAAGATCACAAAATAGCCAACGCCGAAAAGATTAAGGCTTCGCGAGCAAAACTAGCCGTTAGCTTCAAGGAATTAGGCTTTGACGTTTGGCCCTCGCAAACCAACTTTTTGTTAGTTAGGCCACCAAAAGGCGATGCAGAAAGAATTTATCAAACACTCAAATTACGGGGAATATTGATTCGATACTTCAATAAGCCGCGATTGGAAGACAAATTGCGGATTAGTGTAGGTACTGAGGAACAGAATCAAATCTTAGTGAAAACTTTGAAAGAAATTCTCTAAATAACGATCGCACTAAAATTAGTTTGTAGTGAGGAATGCCAGTCCTCAAAATTTTATGATACAGCACTTTCCAGGTAAGTGAAGTACAGAGAAACCGGGTTTCTTGAATAAAACCGGTTTCTGGCGAGAAATCCAGAAGAAACCCGGTTTCTGGGGTGTACTTTATAAACCTGGAATCCGCTGTATGAGGACTGGCATTCCTCACTACAAACAGCTTGATTACGGATAATTATTAGGATTGTCCGTCGCCAACCCTGCCGAACGAGCAATATCCAGCAATCTGTTATCCGCCGAAACAAAAATTAGTTGAGTTTCTGGTATGGATGTTAAAATATATTGAACGCGCAAAGCAGCCGCCAATTGCACAGCATCATAAGCCCGCAGTGGATGTTGCATCACCAATTCGGTGGCTGTTTCTATCAAAGTTTGATCGACATCTATGACTCGGTATTCATTTTCAAAATCCTCCCTAACTTTTTGCACAATTAAATCAAAACGCTCCGCAGACAAACTTCTATCCCGCAGACGGCGTGCAAAAGCGCTGTGTACCTCCACCCAAGTAATCTGGCTAATAGCTAAATGGTTATCTGTAGCAGGATCGGTAATCGATAAAATCCACTCACTGCCTTTTTCAGGCACGTATCGTTTGACTAAAGCGCTAGTATCCAGAAAATAAGCATTTACCACGGGCCACGATCCTCGATAACGATTTCTGAAATAGGCTTACCTGGTAGCGGTTCCATTTTTTGCATCAATTCGCGCCACTGCTGCGCGCGCTTGATTAATTCTGCCCGATCGAGCTTACCCTGTTTCTTTGGCAAACGCACCCCCTCTACAAGCATCTTAATCATCGACTTTTCGCGATCGCCCTTGAGTTCTTCCTGCGAAACTTCCGCTACAATTGTGATTTGCACAGTTTCCCCATCATTCAATGACAAAGGAATCAGGGGACGCAAAACCCCGTTTTCGTAGATAGCAGTAATAGTTTCTGGCATAATTAGCCTCTTAATTAAATGCTTTGACTTATTGTACTTCTTTTAGAGTTTTCAGTAGGGTGCGTCAATCGATTTTAGATTTTAGATTTTAGATTAAAGAATTGACTTGCGCGAGATAAATGCTCTTTCTTGAGGATTTTCGATTTTCGATTTTGGATTGATTCCACGGATAAATGCGGGGGCTTGTACCATCAAGAAATTATTGGTCAGTTGTGATTATTTTTGCTCCAAACAAACAATCTCGGAACTGACGCACCTGACAACAAATGGTGCGTCAGAATAATACTTTCGGCGCTGATTTAAAATCTCAAAACTGACGCACCCTACCACTGATATCATCAGTCATTCCCGATTCTTTAATCGAAAATCCAAAATCTAAAATCTAAAATCGTCTTACTTCGTTGCCACCACAGCCAAATTCCAAGCCAAGCGCTTCATCAAAGGCAACTTCTTCAAAAAGCTATCCCACTCTTCCAATCGAGAGTATTCCGGTTTCAATCTCTCTTGTTCAATGATAATCTTTTTCCAATAACGCTCCTCATTTGGATGCACTTTTTCTATCAAATAAAAGCGCAAAAAAATCCACAGCGATGTCAGCCAAAACGTATCGTAAGCCGTCTCGGAAAACAAAGATTGAACAATTTTCACAATATTAATATCCAAAGGACTTTCATCCTCCGTCCGCACCTCAGTCGCCATTCTGCGGTAAACATTAATCACGGGATTGTGCTTCATCGGGTCCCAAAAACAAGCTTTTCCCCCCGGTTTTAGCACGCGGTGCATTTCGCGAATTGCCTTTTCCGGTTCCGGCAAATGGTGCAGCAAATTAGAAGCGTAAACAATATCAAAACTCTTGTCCGGGAAATCCATCGCCATTGCATTTACAGTGCAGCCCTCTATTTTGACGCCGTTTTTCTCTGCCAATTTCAGAGCAACGTCTACCATGCCCTGGGAATAGTCGGCAGCCACACAATGCGCGCCTTTTTTAGCAAAATAAACGCTGTTTTCTCCCGCGCCGCAGCCTAAATCTAACAGGCGTTTGCCTGTAATATCGCCCATTTGCTGGACGATAAATCTATTTTCTGGGGCGGTACAAGCTTCAAAGTAATCATTGACTTGAATGCCGTCAATATCGATTGTGGATGCCCAAGCATCGTGGAATTGCCGCTCTTTTTTTAAGGTTTCGTCTTGCATTTTTCAAGATTTGGTTATTAGTAAAAAAAGTAATTTTAAACCGCAGATAAACCCGGATTAAGGCAGATTAATTGAGATTTATCTGCTTCGATCTGGGTTCGTCTGCGGTTGGTTTCAAGAAAAATGGCTGACAATAAATTTATCAGCGCTGTGCTTTTGCAACAACTTCATTTCTGATCAGATTTGGCTGTTCCGAGGATTTTTCAGCACTATGCTGCAATGCCTGATACAGGCGATTTAAAGCGCTGATGTATGCTTCTGCGGAGGCTACGATAATGTCGGTATTTGCTGAGTGACCGGAAAATACTTTGCCTTCGTGGCGCAAGCGAATTGTTACTTCGCCGATCGCATCAATTCCTGCTGTTACCGATTGTACAGAAAACTCGATCAACTCGTTGGGTACGTTTACCACCCGGTTAATTGCCCTGTAAATCGCATCCACAGGCCCAGTGCCGATCGCAGCATCGGTCAATTCTTCGCCCGCCGGATTCCGCACAGTGACAGTTGCTGTCGGGCGAGATTTGTCGCCGCAGGAAACCTGCACCAATTCTAACCGGAATAGTTCCGGTGCTTGGTGCACTTCGTTATTGGCGATCGCCTCTAAATCCCAATCAGTAATCTCTTTTTTCTTGTCAGCTAAATCTTTGAACTTGACAAAAGCCTTATTTAGCTCATCGTCGGCCATTTCAAAACCCAACTCTTTCAAGCGAGTCTGAAATGCGTGACGGCCGGATAATTTGCCCAAGACGATTTGATTTTCAGTCAAGCCGATCGACTCAGCGTCCATAATCTCGTATGTCCGCTTATTTTTCAGCACTCCGTCTTGGTGAATTCCCGACTCGTGAGCGAAAGCATTTGCCCCCACAATCGCCTTATTTGGCTGCACCAACATCCCCGTCAAATTGGAAACCAACCGCGAGGTTTTATAAATTTGGCGCGAGTCAATATTTGTCAGCGGTTCCTCAGAATCCGCAGGCCGGCCCAAGAACGGATTATAATATTGGCGCCGCACGTAAAGCGCCATTACCAACTCTTCGAGAGCTGCATTTCCCGCCCGTTCGCCAATCCCGTTAATCGTGCATTCTAACTGTCTGGCGCCATTTTTCACAGCTTCCAAAAAGTTAGCAACAGCCAATCCTAAGTCATTGTGACCGTGAACCGAAATAATTGCGCGATCGATATTCGGCACATTTTCCTTAATTCCGCGAATCAAAGCCCCAAACTCGCTCGGAGTCGTATAGCCGACAGTATCGGGAATATTAACAGTAGTCGCACCCGCTGCGATCGCCCGTTCTAGAACCTGATACAAAAACTCCGGTTCCGATCGACAAGCATCTTCCGGCGAAAACTCCACATCATCCACAAAAGACTTAGCGTAAGCCACCATTTCCGGCACTATTTCCAGAACCTCAGCCCGCGTCTTTTTCAGCTTATACTCCAAGTGAATATCGGACGTAGCCAGAAACGTATGAATTCGCGAATTTACGGCGGGTTTCAGAGCCTCGGCTGCTGTTTTAATATCCTCCTTTCTCGCCCTCGCTAAACCGCAAATTGTCGGCCCATTTTCTGTGCCAACCGATCGGGCTATTTTTTGGACTGCCTCGAAATCTCCCGTGCTGGTGAAAGGGAAACCCGCTTCAATCACATCTACGCCCAATCTCGCTAACTGGCGGGCGATCGTCAGCTTTTCATCCACATTCAGAGATGCACCCGGAGATTGTTCTCCGTCCCGCAAAGTCGTATCGAAAATAATAATCCGGTCTTGACTTGGTTGAGTTTTCATAGCTCTACAAAAGTGTTTTCCTGATTTTTACTTGTCCGTTTTTCTGGATTTTTAGCCTCCAGTCAGTCGATTTTAGATTTGAGATTTTAGATTTTAGATTTGAGATTTACTCCACAGATGAATCTGGGAACTTGAACCTTAGTCTAAAATTTTGGGCTACTGGTGGCTCCTATCGGAAAGCAAGTATGCGTTTTTTGGCGGGAGCACCAGTCCCGTGTTTCGCGCCAATAACGAATAATTAATAACCCATAACCCATAACCCATAACTGCTGACTAATAACTACTAACTAATGACTAATGACTAATGACTAATAACTACTAACTACTGACTAATAATCCATCTTCTCGATATGTTCCCTAATTTCATTTAGGTCTATATACCTATCTGTAGCATTTCGTAACTCTCTAGCAATCATTCCTTCGGTGGATACCACAGTAATATGAGTATTTTTCGAGCGGAGCAGCTCGATCGCCCGCTCAAAATCCCCATCCCCGCTAAACAGCACAACTTGGTCGTATTGATCCACGGTATTAAACATATCAACCACAATTTCTATGTCTAAATTAGCCTTTTGAGAATATCTGCCCGAAGCATCGTCGTAATATTCCTTAAGAATTTTAGTGCGAACCGTGTAACCTAGACTGATCAAAGCATCTCGAAATCCCCTTTGATCTTGGGGGTCTTTCAGACCCGTATACCAGAAAGCATTGATCAAGATGACATTCGGCTGCGAAGTTTTGAAATATTCGAGCACCCTGCGAGGATCAAAAAACCAACCGTTCTTTTGTTGAGCGTAGAACATATTGTTCCCGTCCACAAAAATAGAAAGGCGGTTCATTAAGTTTGTCATAGAAACTTAGACCTAATAATTGTAGAAAGAAGTTAATCTAAATATCACATTTTAGCAACATGGAGCTAACTGAGGCAATAGATTAGACTTCAGAAAACTCCATCTCCCCAGTATTTCATATTTTCGGCTCTACCGCCAGAGGGTTCTTTTAACCCTGCTTGCTTTTGAGCGAGGGGCCCTCACAAACTATACGCCTAGTAACTCAATACCGACTGCCGTGTCAAGGTTAAGGGCGTCTTCAAACTACCGCGCCCACCGCCCTACCGCCAAGCAGGCATACGCCCAGCGCATAGCAGTAGATGTTGCTCCCCTGATTTCATAGCGCAGACTACCTCCGCTCAAGCCTTTTTGCTTTCAAGAGCCCAGCGAGCTAACTCTGTCCGGTTGTGCAGACCTGTTTTGCCCAGCATATTGCTGACGTGGCTTTCGATAGTCCGCTGGCTGACATTCATCACGTCTGCGATCTGGCGGTTTGCCATACCCTGCGCTAGCAACTGTACCACCTTTAACTCAGTGGGAGTCAATTCGACATTGCGGCGCGCCTTAATTTTTGGGCCACTCTCCATACCGGGATTTGAGTGACGAATCAAGCGGGATGCTGCTTTCAGAGAAGATTCCACTTGGGCTACCAGTTCTTCTGGTTCAAAAGGCTTGACTATATAAACGTCAGCGCCCGTGCTCAAGCCTTTTACTCGGTCTGAACTTTGACCTTTTGCGGACAAGAAAAGAACCGGAATCCAGCTCGTGCGCGGGTCTTCTCTGATGTGTTTGACTAAAGTGTAGCCGTCCATTTCCGGCATCATCACGTCGCAGATCATCAAGTCGGGAACTTCTTGTTCTAGTTTTTCCAGAGCGTCTCTGCCGTTTTCTGCTGTAATGACGTTGTAACCCCGAAACTCCAAGTAGTCTTTGACCAGCAAGATCAAATTGGGGTCGTCGTCAACCAGCATCAGCCGTTTTTGTTCTCCTGAATTATTGTCCTTTGTCATGTTTATTCCCGCTAAAGTATCCCGCACACTTCCTTGTTTTCACTTCTGTTTTTTCGGTCAGTCCCCCGCCACCCGGCTGGGAGTGGAGGACGACGATCGACTGAAGGGATGGCGGTGAGGGAAAGCGGGGCGGGTATTACCGCTTTCCAACCTATAATCGACGGCTGTTTGTGAGTGTCTTACGACCTCGAACGCAGCCCAAACCTGTAATCGACGATCGCCCTGTCAAGATCAGCCTTGATTGATTGCAGATTCCCTAACAGAGCGCAAGTTAAATATTTAATCTCGATGGTTCAATTTCAGGTTAATGCCCCGGTTTTAAATGATACTTCTGATATAGAGAAATTTAAGCAGACTCCCTACTTACGTATTTAACTGTTTCTAGTGTAGTTTGGCAACCTCCTGAGTGTCTGCCACTGAGAATTTTTTGCACAAAATTTCTCAGTTCCTGCGATCGATTTTTTTTACTGTACCTTTTGAGAAACACAAGGAACACGGGAAGCGGCACCAGCAAGACAAGAACCTAACTACAGTTTTATTGAGCTGTAGCAGGTGCGATCGCCCGGACGCGAAACTGTCTCAATTTTTCACCCTTAACCTTAAATTTAACACTTTACCTATAACCCTGTACTTTAAACAGCGCTACACTTAAATGTTTGGCTGGGTCTCAGCAGGCACAGGCAAAGGATGAGTCAAGAAAGCGTATTCTTGAACCACCTTTGAGTTTAGGAGATGTTCCTGAATAATTCTCTCAATCACGGGTGGAGTAACGTCGCGATACCACACTCCGTCTGGATAGACTACCATAATCGGGCCAGACGCGCACACTCGCAGGCAATTGGCTTTCGTGCGAAAGACGCAGGTTGGTCGAGTGGCACTTGGCTTGTCCAACCCCAATTCTTGCAAGCGTTTTTTTAAGTAATTCCACGCCTCCAGACTGGTTTGCCGATCGCAGCACTTGGGGACGGTTTGGTCGGCACAGATAAAAATATGTCGCTCGATTTGAGCGATTCCCAGGCTTTTGACGCAAGCGCTCAAGCCTTGGCTGCAAGATTCCTCGTTATTTTCTGTCATTTTATTCATTCGTCAACAGTAATTGGTTAGCGGTCTAAAGTCATCACCACAGCCCCCACTCCCTCCCGTCTCAACGGTAGGTTTTTTACAATTCAGAAATTGAGGGCAAACAAGAGGCAAGTTTTAAAGGCATAACAAGTCGAAATCCGGGATTTTTCGCTTCTGGCTCTCTCCCCCTCTCCCTCTCTCTCCCCCTCTCCAACTCATTGTCGGTTCGGGAACCCGTACTGACAACTAAGTTGCGATCGCCCCTTTCTAGAGCTAAATTAGCACTCAGGAGTCGAGAGTGCTAATATGTCAGTTGTAAGTAGTCCGCTGTTGCTTTCATCGTGACCCCTGACGACTGACTCACGACAATCTGTAATCTGGAGATTTATTTATGGCAGCAGTATCACTGAGTGTTTCTACCGTTAAACCGTTAGGCGAGCGCGTGTTCGTAAAAGTAAGCGCTAGCGAAGAAAAAACCGCCGGCGGCATCCTTCTGCCCGACACAGCTAAGGAAAAGCCCCAAGTAGGCGAAGTCGCGGCCGTGGGCCCCGGCAAGCGCAATGACGATGGCACCCGCATTGAAATGGAAGTCAAAGTCGGCGACAAAGTTCTCTACTCGAAGTACGCCGGCACCGACATCAAACTCGGCACAGACGAATACGTCTTGCTTGCAGAAAAAGACATTCTGGCGATCGTTAACTAATTAATCATTAGTCATCAGTCCTTAGTCATCAGTCATTAGTTTAAAGCGAACGCCGCCAAACAACTAATGACACGGGACAAATGACTAAAATCCATCATCCCCAATCCAAAATCTCAAACCCTCTCATCCCCAAAAACTATGGCTAAGCGTATCATCTACAACGAAAATGCACGTCGCGCCCTCGAACGCGGTATGGACATTTTGGCCGAAGCAGTGGCAGTAACCCTCGGCCCCAAAGGCCGCAACGTGGTTCTCGAAAAGAAATTCGGAGCTCCTCAAATCGTCAATGACGGTGTTACCATCGCCAAAGAAATCGAACTAGAAGACCACGTAGAAAATACAGGCGTTGCCCTGATCCGTCAAGCAGCTTCCAAAACCAACGACGCAGCAGGCGACGGTACCACAACTGCTACCGTTTTGGCTCACGCCATGGTCAAAGAAGGTCTGCGTAACGTAGCAGCCGGCGCAAATGCGATCGCCCTCAAGCGCGGTGTTGACAAAGCAACCACGTTTTTGGTAGAAAAAATTGCCGAACACGCCAAACAAGTAGAAGATTCCAAAGCCATCGCTCAAGTCGGCTCCATCTCTGCTGGTAACGACGATGAAGTCGGCCAAATGATTGCCAACGCAATGGACAAGGTGGGCAAAGAAGGCGTGATTTCCCTGGAAGAAGGGAAGTCTATGACCACCGAATTGGAAATCACCGAAGGGATGCGCTTCGACAAAGGCTACATCTCTCCCTACTTCGTCACCGACACTGAACGGATGGAAGCGATTCTCGAAGAACCGTTCATCTTGCTGACAGACAAGAAAATTGCTCTGGTACAAGATTTAGTACCTGTGCTCGAACAAGTAGCTCGTTCCGGCCGCCCGCTGTTGATCATTGCAGAAGACATTGAGAAAGAAGCTCTAGCTACCCTCGTTGTCAACAAACTGCGCGGTGTGTTGAATGTGACTGCTGTTAAAGCACCCGGTTTTGGCGATCGGCGCAAAGCCATGTTAGAAGATATCGCCGTATTGACCGGCGGTCAACTAATCACCGAAGACGCCGGTTTGAAACTGGAAAACACCAAGCTCGACATGATCGGCAAAGCCCGCCGCATCACCATCACCAAAGACAGCACCACAATTGTTGCCGAAGGTAACGAAGCCGCCGTCAAGTCCCGCTGCGAACAAATTCGCCGTCAAATGGACGAAACCGAGTCTTCCTACGACAAAGAGAAGCTGCAAGAACGTTTGGCCAAATTGGCTGGCGGCGTCGCAGTGATCAAAGTCGGCGCGGCTACCGAAACAGAAATGAAGGATCGCAAACTGCGTCTTGAAGATGCGATCAACGCTACCAAAGCTGCTGTAGAAGAAGGAATTGTCCCCGGTGGCGGTACAACTTTGGCTCACCTGACTCCTCAATTGGAAGAGTGGGCTAACAGCAGCCTGAAGGGCGAAGAATTGACCGGTGCTTTGATTGTGGCACGGGCTCTGGCTGCTCCTCTGAAGCGGATTGCTGAAAATGCTGGTTTGAACGGCGCTGTGATTGCTGAGCGCGTCAAAGAAAAGCCGTTCAACGTTGGTTTCAACGCAGCGACAAATGAGTTTGTCGATATGTTTGAAGCTGGAATTGTTGACCCTGCGAAGGTGACTCGTTCTGCTCTGCAAAATGCCGCATCTATTGCTGGTATGGTGCTGACAACCGAGTGCATCGTCGTTGACAAGCCTGAACCGAAGGATGGCGCTGCTGCAGGCGCTGGCGGCGGCATGGGCGGCGGCGACTTCGATTATTAATCGATAGTCGATCGTTTGATGGGGCGGGCTTTCGGGCCCGCCTTTTTGATAAACAAAATAGCTGTCACCTGGTGACAGCTATTTTTTTTTGCTGACTGATATACTCAGAAGGAGCTTAGGTACTCCTACTTTAGGGAACCGCTGTATAAAAAAATTTGAGGTAATGTGTCTATGTCTAATGAAAATAAATACCATTCTCAGAAACAGAAGCCCAAACTAATTTGGCAAAATCAACGCTTGAGAGAGTTGCAGCAACAATTAGACAAATTGAGTGAGAGTCATGGCAGCCTGCTTGAGCAAAACCAGAGAATAGAGCAAAAACTAGAGGATTTAAAGTCTCTGTTAGAAAATCGACCTGATATCATCACAAGTCAGGTCGATGAACCCAGTGATAAGCAATATGAAGATCGGCTAGTGTTTAACCGTGGTCAGAGTCGAGAAGTGCTTAGTCATGCGCTGGAAAATGTTCAAGAGCGATTGATTCTGGTATGTCCTTGGCTGACCTATTGGGCTACTGCTGTAGTGATTGAGAAGTGCGAAGAACTCATAAAGCGAGGTGTTCGGATTGATATTGGTTGGGGTAAATTGGAGGATCTGGCTAGAGATCAAACAGATACATTTTGGTATGGAGCATTGCCCACATTGCGTGAACTCGAAAATGAATATCCTAAGTTCCTCTCTTTGAAGGAATTGGGTACCCATGAAAAGTTTTTGGTGTGTGATAACAACTTTGCCATGCTGGGAAGTCATAACTTTCTCACCTCTAAGGAAAGTAGCCCAGAGTTTGAAGTGGGAATTTTGATCGAAGACACCAACACCATCCAAAAATTAATCAATCGTTTTGATGAATCTACTTTCGATAAGAGTGCGGCTCTTGATTACTTAAGTCGTGAAGGTGACACCTATGACCTTGAATATGACCTTGAAGAGCAACCAATAGAAATTGAGGTTTTGAAAAAAATTATTGAGAAGGCTGAGAAAAGGGTGGCTGAGAACAAGCAGAAAACTGTGGTTAAGCTTCCTCCTCCACAAACACCACCGGTCACTACTCTGAGAAACGAAGAGTCTATTGTGTTGCGAACTAAGTCTGAAAAAAGCGCTGATTTTACCACTAATAATTCAACTCCGCCTCCTCTTGAATTAAATTCAAATCGGAGAACTAGAAAGAGAACTATACAGTCAGAAGTAGGCAATGATTTGGGGGTAACATCTACAGCAAGTAGTGATAAAAAGCCAGATGTTCCTGTTTCTAATAAACCAAAGGAAGAGGCTGTAAAACCCCCGATAATTACGCAAAGTGGCGGACTGGGTGAAATTATAGTTCAACTGAATTGGAGTCAAGGAACTGGAGAAGATGGTAGCAAAACTGCCATAGATCTTGATCTGGGTTGCTTGTATGAGCTAAAAGATCGACAAAAGGGCTGTATACAAGCCCTGGGCGAATCGTTTGGTGATTTCTCTAAAACTCCGTATATTGATCTGGGTGAAGATGACCGTAAGGGTGATAAAGGTGAGACTTTGCGGATAAATGGCGACAAGGTTGCTGAATTTAAGCGGATTCTAGTTTACGCTTGGATCTATCAGGGCATAGCTAAATGGTCTGATGCTACTGGTGTTGTCAAAATCAAATTGCCAGGGGTAATTTATCAGGCAGATATCGAAGTGAAATTGGAGAATCCTAGTGATGGTATAACGAGATGTGCCATTGCCTTGTTTCAGAATGTTGATGACAAGACTTTTAAAGTTACCAAGATTGAGAAATATTTTAGAGGCCACTCAGAGATGGATAAAGATTTTAAGTGGGACTTAAACTGGGTTGACGGCTCTAAGGACTGAAGTAATTTGGGACAATTTTTATACTCGTTACCAGGCTCTGCCTGGGAACCAGTTAACCAGTTATTGAAACTGATTTAGGATTGCTATATTACCTTTCAATAATTACCCCCACCATTTATGAAACTTTATCACACCCCAATTTCCCCTAACTCCCGCCGCGTCTGGATCGCCCTCATCGAAAAAAACCTCGACTTTGAATTAGTAGAAATCCACTTGGACGGCGATCACTTGCAGCCTGAGTTTGTCGCAATGAATCCTTTTCATCGCATCCCTGTTTTGGTCGATAATGACTTCACTGTCGTCGAGTCTCTGGCAATTCTTGACTATCTAGAAGCGAAGTATCCAGAACCGGCAATGCTGCCGAAAGATCCGCAAGATTTGGCAGTTGTGAAAATGGTAGAATTGGTCACGGTTAACGAACTTGCGCCGGCACTTTACCCCCTCAGCAGTGAAAAAATGGGATGGGGAACTCCCCAACCGCAGGAAATTGCAAAGGCGAAGGAAAAAGTCAATACTGTGCTGGCATTTTTTGAAGGTTTGTTGGACGATCGCCCTTTTTTCGCTAGCAACACTGTCACCTTTGCCGAGTGCGTTGCCGGCACCGTCGTGCCCTTGCTATCTTGGGTTGATGTGTCCCTAGACGGCTATCCTAAAATTCAAGCTTGGTGCGATCGACTGCTAGCCCGCCCCTCATGGCAGCAAACTCAATTCACCGAGGCAGATTTGACGGCTTTCGCATCTCGGAGACAAAAATTTCTCGCAGAAACTGAAGTCTCATGAACCAATCAATTGTCAAGCGATCGCTCTTTTTCCTAGCTGTTTTCGCCTGCATCCAAATTCCCATCGCAGCAATTGGGCAGCCCACAGCCCGATCGAACTACGAATCAATTAACGTCAAACAGTTCCTGGGCGATCGCAAAATTACCGTCTCCAACCCCAAAGATATCGCAGCAAAACTCTGACTCGCGACAGAAATAAGTTATTCCTGGGTAAGTCATCGAAGCAATCTGGGTTCCGCGTTGTTCGCTTGCTGCGCGACAATCTTAAAACTATTTTCGGTGTCGATCGCTCTTTTTGACTAAAAGAGCGATCGAACTCACAAGTTTACTTGCACATGATCAAATTTCCAGCAGAGATGAATCCCGCCGCAGGAGCTGAAATCTCAACCCAATTCCGGTTTTCTCCATTCTTATCTTTCACTAACTGGAAATTCGGTACAAGCGTTACTTGACCGTTAGCCGGTACACCACCTTTAACCGCAGCAGTCCTTGAAGGCTCAGTACGGATAGCTAGACCCCTCGGCGCTACGCGAGGTTCTACTTGGCGGCACAGACTTACGGGGCCCGTTGCAGGTGCTGGTGCAGGCGCAGGCGCAGGCGCAGGTGCTGGCGCTGGTGCAGGCGCAGGCGCAGGCGCAGGTGCTGGCGCTGGTGCTGGCGCTGGTGCTGGTGCTGGTGCTGGTGCTGGTGCGGGTGCTGGCGCTGGTGCTGGTGCTGGTGCTGGTGCTGGCGCTGGTGCTGGCGCTGGCGCTGGTGCTGGTGCGGGTGCGGGTGCTGGTGCGGGTGCGGGTGCTGGTGCGGGTGCGGGTGCTGGCGCTGGCGCTGGTGCGGGTGCAGGTGCGGGTGCAGGTGCAGGAGTTTGACTAATTGTGCACGAACCTAAATTACTTTCGTCGTTGGGATATCCGCTAGCTACATACCCTGTGACGGGAGCGGTAATTTGAATCCAGAGGCGACCGTCGGAGGCTTTAACAGAAGTAGCGCCTTGGGACAGCGTTACCTGAGTGTTAAGTCCTACGCCGCCAACTCTAGGGGATTTTGGGTCTGGGCTCTGGCGAACGGTCAAACCTTCTTTGGGAGTGACTTTGCGACAAAGGTTGCCAGCCTGGGCTATTTGAAAGGTGGCGCTATCTTCAAAGGAAATATTTTCAGCATCTTGACTGACAGTCGATGTTGATGGGGCGGCAACAACGATCGCATTCGCTTGCAAACTTCCGGTTGCGATCGCGATCGCGCCCAGCAATGCAGCGGGTTTATTCCAGCAATTCAAGTTTTTCATCCGTTCAAATCCTCACTTAACCACAATCATTATCTTAATTGCAGGTCAATATAGCAAAAAAATCGATTTGTCTTCCACAAAAAAGCTTTATGTAACTTTTTTTTACCGCAAGTCAAGTTTAATTTATATAATTTAATGTTTGGTGAGTTGAGCGAAGACACATAAAGCTGCTACGCCTATAAATTGCTCATTATGCCACAGTGGGGGAGGGGGAGAAGGTGGAAGTGTCCGAGTCTGGGAATGGCAGAGGGGAAAAGTAAACAGCGCCAATCGCTAGCATTGACCCGATGGCGGGCATCAACTTGATAAAATCTTCCAAAACGGAAACTTATCGGCTTGAGGCACAGTTGTGTTTTTGTGGCTAAAGCCGCCCCGCCATCAGCGACAGTTGCTGTAGCTGTTTCCAAACGGTTTTGTTCCTGTGGAGACAACCAGCACAAAACCTCCGAACAAAAGCAGCCCGCTCAAATCAGAAACCAAATTTTTGCGCCAATTCTGATTTAATTATATTGCTATAGCAACCGCGCTCGATGTTTATGATGTTTTCACTTGCTAAAACTAATGCGGTAGATTCCTTCGGAATGGGATCATATTAATGATAATAGGAAAAATCTTTTTTTCGCAGGGCGATCGGGATGAGCGCACGCACAAGGAGAGGAAAAGCCCAACTAATCTCCTCCCTTCTTCCTGCTGTCCCAAATAACTAAAGCCTTCTCTCTTCGAGAGTTAAAGCTTTCTTCCTTCTGCTATATAATGACCAAAGCGTTAAATATTTCTCCAGTGACAAAAACTACTAACAAAAAAGACGGCAAATCCTCTAAATATCCCTTTGACGGTCTATCTTTAGACGATCGCAATCCCGAATTCATTCAGCTTTTGTTGCCAGTTTGGGAATGGCTGTACCGCTACTATTTTCGCGTACAAAGCGACGGCTGGCACCACGTCCCGGCGAGCGGAAAAATGCTCGTTGTCGGTTCTCACAACGGGGGACTCGCTGCTCCAGATATGTTTATGTTCCTATACGAATGGTTCCGCAGGTACGGTACGGAACGCTTGGCCTACGGATTGATGCACCCCACGGTTTGGCAAGTTTCTCCTGATGTTGCTAGCATGGCGGTTCAGTGTGGAGCCCTCAAGGCGCATCCGAAAATGGCGATCGCAGCTTTACGCAAAAATGCCCCAGTTCTCGTCTATCCGGGCGGCGCCCAAGATGTTTTTCGTCCCCACCACTTGCGCGATAAAATCTACTTTGCGGGACGTAAGGGATTTATCAAATTAGCATTGCGAGAAGAAGTGCCAATTTTACCAATTATATCGCATGGTGCTCACGATACTTTGATAGTTTTGGCAGATTTGTACGAACAAGCAAAGCAATTGCATGAATTGGGAATGCCGTGGCTATTTGGCATCGATCCGGTGGTATTGCCGGTGTATTTGGGATTGCCTTGGGGATTGAGTATTGGGCCTTTGCCAAACCTACCTTTACCTGTGCAAATTCGGACTCGCGTGTGCGAACCGATTGTATTTGAGAGGTATGGTTCGGAGGCGGCGCGCGATCGCGATTATGTTGATGCTTGTTTCGATCGAGTTACCGCCCAAATGCAAGAACAATTAGATTGTTTGGCCGGTAAGTGAGAATTGCAGGAATATCAAATTATCATAGGTTCGATCGCACTGATTGTCGATCGACCTTATATTTAACGCAGCCTTGGTTTCTGTATATTCTCAGATCACATTTCGCTACAACAAGCAACGACCGAGGTAATAATTATCCGCCGCGATTCCCTACGGGATAGCTTCGCTTCACGCACTATTATCTAACTCGCCACAGTGTAATCATAGCCATCAGTTGACTGCCATCTATCGCAAGATAGATTTTGCCAAAAACTAGGCGGTAATTCCGTAAAGTTATCCAACATCAAGCTTCCAGCATCTGACACTGTAGCTGCTGGATGCAATGTTTTGTTTCCACAGATTATTTAAATGTCGATCGGGTGCTATATTGCAGCAACGAGCAACCGCAAAAGCGATCGCCTTCTTCTTTTCAGATGCAGACTACTTACAAAACTTAAAGATACTTTAACTCAATTTGTGAGCATTTTTATTACAAACTAGCAACAGCAAACTGATTAATCTTGACAAGACCGAACAAAAATCAACGGGTAATCAACCATGAATAAGCAAATTATTTTCGTAGACTCTTCTGTACAAGATTATCAAAGCCTGATCGAAAGGGCGGATGGCGCTGAAATTTTCATTTAAAATGAAAATTTCAGCGCCATCGAACAAATTAGTCAAGCCTTGGCTAATCAAAGTGATATTGAAGCAATTCATATCCTATCTCACGGTAGCCCTGGCAGTCTAAGCCTCGGCTCAGACACCATAAACAATCAAAATCTAACCCAATTTAGCAACGAAATTCAACAGTGGGGGAAAGCGTTAACTAAAAATGCCGATATCCTCCTCTACGGCTGCGAAGTCGCCGCCGGAGAAACCGGATTACAATTCATCGAAAATTTGCATCTATTAACGGGTGCAAATATCGCAGCCTCTAATAACAAAACTGGGAATAAAGCATTAGGCGGAGACTGGGAATTAGAAGTAAAACTAGGGGAAATAGAAATCCAATCCCTTAACGTTCCCAATTACAGCTACACTTTAGCACCAACAGGGGCGGCAGATAACAAAGCCCTACTCGTCAGCGGAACCCCAACTTCGACAAAAATAGATGTTTTAGCCAACGATATCGGTATCGGAAGACTGAACGTCCAAAGCATCGTTACCGCCCCTACCAACGGCACTGCGATTATTAATGACTGGATTTATGTCGGCGGCAATTTCACCAACATTGGTGGACTTGCACGCAACTATATTGCTCGGTTGAATAGCGATGGGACGGTAGATAACACCTTCAACCCAAATCCGGATTTCTCTGTCTGGGCGATCGCCATAGACAGTAGTGGCAACCCCATAGTGGGCGGCGATTTCAGGACCATCGGCATCGGCGGGCAACCCCGCAACCGTATCGCCAAATTAAACCCCACAACTGGTGCCGCTGATGCTACTTTCAACCCGGATTCGAGTGGTCCTGTCTATGAGATCGCCATAGACAGCAGTGGCAACCCCATAGTGGGCGGCTTTTTCAGCACCATCGGCGGACAAACCCGTAACGGTATCGCCAAATTAGACCCCACAACTGGTGTCGCCGATGCCACCTTCACCCCGGAGGCCCAAGTCGGGGAGATCGCCATAGACAGCAGTGGCAACCTCATAGTGGGCGGCAGTTTCGGGATCATAGGTGGACAACCCCGCAACAAGATCGCCAAATTAGATCCTACAACTGGTGTCGCCGATGCCACCTTCAACCCAAATGCTACATTCAACCCAAGTGTGAGTGCTAGAGTCAATGCGATCGCGATAGACAGCAGTGGCAACCTCATAGTGGGCGGCAGTTTCGACACCATTAGCGGGCAGCCCCGCAACTATATCGCCAAATTAAACCCCACAACTGGTGTCGCCGATGGCACCTTCAACCCGAATGCGAATAATGAGGTCAATGCGATCGTCCTAGACAGCAGTGGCAACCCCATAGTAGGCGGCTATTTCAGCACCATCGGCGGACAACCCCGCAACGGTATCGCCAAATTAGACCCCACAACTGGTGCAGCCGATGCTACCTTCAACCCAAATGCGAACAGTGTAGTCTTCGTGCTCGCCCTAGACAGCAGCGGCAACCCCATAGTGGGCGGCGGTTTCACCACCATCGGCGGACAAACCCGCAACCGTATCGCCAAATTAAACCCCACAACTGGTGCAGCCGATGCTACCTTCAACCCAAATGCGAACAATCCAGTCCGTGCGATCACTTTTGACTCGGGTAGAGAGATCCTCTATACCCCAAACGCCAACTTCAACGGCATCGACACCTTCACCTACACCGCCAATGACAGCACCGGCCCCAGCACCCCGATCACCGTCACCGTCCTCGTCAACAACTCCCCCGTTTTAGACACCAGCGGCACACCCACCCTCACTGCCCAAAACCAAGGCGACAGCGCCAGTACAGGCACACTTGTCAGCACCATCATCGCCAACCTCGGCGGCACAAAAATCACCGATCCCAACACCGCCGCCTCCCAAGGTATCGCCATCACCGGTTTAGACACAGCTAACGGCAGTTGGCAATACACCATCAATGGCGGCACCACCTGGACAAACACCCCAGCCGTTTCTGCCACCAACGCCTTACTATTAGCTAGTAATGCCAACACCCGCATCCGCTTCGTACCCAACGCCACCTATAACGGAACCGTTGCTAACGCCATCACCTTTGCTGCTTGGGATCAAATAGTTGGCACAAATGGCAGTACCGCCAACTACACCGCAGATTTAGCTACCAACACCACATCCAGCGTTTTCAGCAGTGCCACCGAAACCGCAAATATCACAGTTAACGTCCCACCCACCATCACCAGCGTCACGCCTGTCGCCAACGGCACCTACGGAGTGGGACAAAACCTCGACTTCACCGTTACCTTCAGCCAAGCAGTCACCATCACCCAAGGCACAGGTAGTGCAATCCTCCCCATCACCCTCGACACCGGCGGCACAGTCAACGCCACCCTCGTCGGTACAGGCACCAGCAACACCACTCAAACCTTCCGCTACACAGTTGCATCCGGCAACCTAGACACTAACGGCATCGCAGTCGGCACAGCCCTAACCCTCAGCGGCGGTGCAACCATTCAAAATGCTGCCACTGCCAACGCCATCTTGACACTCAACAGCGTCGGTGCAACCACTGGTGTATTGGTCGATGGCGTTCTACCCACAGTCACTAGCATCACCTCAAATACAACCAACGGCAGCTATACTGTCGGTCAGATTATCCCGATCACCGTACAATTCAGCGAACCCGTCACCGTCACAGGCATCCCACAGCTAACCCTAGCCACAGGAGGCGCAGGAACACCCATCAACTATGCCAGCGGTAGCGGTACTAACACCCTCACTTTTAATTACACCGTAGCCACCGGTCATACAAGTGCAGACTTAGATTATCTCTCAACTGCTGCCCTCGCACTAAACGGTGGCACAATTCAAGATGCTGCTACCAACAATGCCACACTAACTCTACCAACTCCCGCTACGGCCAATTCATTAGGTGCGAATAAAGCCATAGTAATTGATACTACGGCACCCACCGTCACGATCGACCAAGCAACAGCACAAACCGATCCAACTACAACTTCACCTATTAACTTTACCGTCACATTTAGCGAACCAGTCACAGGTTTTGACGCTACCGATATCGACTTAACTGCGAGTACAGCAAGTGGAACATTAACGCCAACCATCACAGGTAGCGGCCCCGTTTACACAGTTGCAGTCAACGGTATCACAGGTAGCGGAAACGTCATTGCTAGCATCAAAGCTAACGGCGTTACTGATACAGCAGGCAATCAGAATTTTGTTAGTACCAGTACGGATAATAGTGTCACATACAACGCACCTGCACCAGAAATCCAAGTATTAGACGGCACAACAGATATAGTTGATGGTACAACAAGTGCGATCGACTTTGGTAGTGTCACAGTCGGTGCGACTCTCAACAAAACCTTTACCGTTAAAAATCTCGGTACAGCAGTTTTAAACCTCAGCAACCTGACTTTACCAACCGGATTTAGCCTAGTTGGAAATTTACCTGCAACTCTCGCCGCCGACGCGAGTGCAAATGTGCAAGTTCAAGTAGATACGACAGCAGCCGGAAATAAAACAGGTACGTTGCAATTTGTCAATAATGACAGCGATGAAAATCCCTTCAATTTCCCGATTTCAGCATCAGTCACAGCAACTCCTGTACCAGAAATTCAAGTATTAGACGGTGCAACAGACATAGTTGATGGTACGGAAAGTACAATTGATTTTGGTAACGTGACAGTCGGCGGCACTCTCAACAAAACCTTTACCGTCAAAAATCTCGGTACAGCAGTTTTAAACCTCAGCAACCCTACCCTACCAACCGGATTTAGCTTAGTTGGAAACTTACCGACAACTCTCGCAGCAGGTGCAAGTGCTAACCTGCAAGTTCAAGTAGATACAGCCACCGCCGGAAATAAAACAGGTACGCTGCAATTTGTCAATAATGATAGTGACGAAAATCCCTTTGATTTCCCCATAGCGGCCAGTGTCACAACCGCACCATTACCAGAAATTCAAGTTTTAGACGGAACAACAGATATAGTTGATGGTACTACAAGTGCGATCGACTTTGGCAGCGTCATAGTCGGCACAACTCTCAACAAAAACTTTACCGTCAAAAATCTCGGTACAGCAGTTTTAAACCTCAGCAACCTTACCCTACCAACTGGATTTAGCCTAGTTGGAACCTTACCTGCAACTGTCGCCGCTGGCGGTACAACTAACCTGCAAGTTCAAGTAGATACAGCCACCGCCGGAAATAAAACAGGTACGCTGCAATTTGTCAATGATGATAGCGATGAAAATCCCTTTGATTTCCCGATTTCAGCATCAGTCACTGCTACACCATTACCGGAAATCCAAGTATTAGACGGAACAACAGATATAGTTGATGGTACTGCAAGTACGATCGACTTTGGCAGTGCAACGATTGGCGGCACCCTCAACAAAACCTTTACCGTCAAAAATCTTGGTACAGCAGTTTTAAACCTCAGCAACCTTACCTTACCAACCGGATTTAGCATTGTCGGAACCTTACCTGCAACTGTAGCCGCCGGCGCGAGTGCAAATGTGCAAGTTCAAGTAGATACAGCCACCGCCGGAAATAAAACAGGTACGCTGCAATTTGTCAATGATGATAGCGATGAAAATCCCTTTGATTTCCCGATTTCAGCATCAGTCACTGCTACACCATTACCGGAAATCCAAGTATTAGACGGAACAACAGATATAGTTGATGGTACTGCAAGTACGATCGACTTTGGCAGTGCAACGATTGGCGGCACCCTCAACAAAACCTTTACCGTCAAAAATCTTGGTACAGCAGTTTTAAACCTCAGCAACCTTACCTTACCAACCGGATTTAGCATTGTCGGAACCTTACCTGCAACTGTCGCCGCCGGCGCGAGTGCAAATGTGCAAGTTCAAGTAGATACAGCCACAGCCGGAAATAAAACAGGTACGTTGCAATTTGTCAATAATGATAGTGACGAAAATCCCTTTGATTTCCCGATTTCAGCATCAGTCACTGCTACACCATTACCGGAAATCCAAGTATTAGACGGAACAACAGATATAGTAGATGGTACGGAAAGTACGATCGACTTTGGCAGCGTCATAGTCGGCACAACTCTCAACAAAAACTTTACCGTCAAAAATCTCGGTACAGCAGTTTTAAACCTCAGCAACCTTACCCTACCAACTGGATTTAGCATTGTCGGAACCTTACCTGCAACTGTCGCCGCCGGCGCGAGTGCAAATGTGCAAGTTCAAGTAGATACAGCCACAGCCGGAAATAAAACAGGTACGTTGCAATTTGTCAATAATGATAGTGACGAAAATCCCTTTGATTTCCCGATTTCAGCATCAGTCACTGCTACACCATTACCGGAAATCCAAGTATTAGACGGAACAACAGATATAGTAGATGGTACGGAAAGTACGATCGACTTTGGCAGCGTCATAGTTGGCACCACTCTCAACAAAACCTTTACCGTCAAAAATCTCGGTACAGCAGTTTTAAACCTCAGCAACCTTACCCTACCAACTGGATTTAGCCTAGTTGGAAATTTACCTGCAACTGTAGCCGCCGGCGCGAGTGCAAATGTGCAAGTTCAAGTAGATACGACAGCAGCCGGAAATAAAACAGGTACGTTGCAGTTTGTCAATAATGACAGCGATGAAAATCCCTTCAATTTCCCGATTTCAGCATCAGTCACAGCAACTCCTGTACCAGAAATCCAAGTATTAGACGGAACAACAGATATAGTTGATGGTACTACAAGTGCGATCGACTTTGGCAGCGTCATAGTTGGCACCACTCTCAACAAAACCTTTACCGTCAAAAATCTCGGTACAGCAGTTTTAAACCTCAGCAACCTTACCCTACCAACTGGATTTAGCATTGTCGGAACCTTACCTGCAACTGTCGCCGCTGGCGGTACAACTAACCTGCAAGTTCAAGTAGATACCACAGCAGCAGGAAATAAATCAGGTACGCTGCAATTTGTCAATGATGATAGCGATGAAAATCCCTTTGATTTCCCCATAGCGGCTACAGTAACAACCGCACCAACTCCAACTCTAACTCCAACGCCGACACCGGAACCCGTACCCACGCCGACACCGGAACCCGTACCCACGCCGACACCGGAACCCGTACCCACACCAACACCGGAACCCGTACCCACACCAACACCGGAACCCGTAACCACACCAACACCGGAACCCGTACCCACACCAACACCGGAACCCGTACCCACACCAACACCGGAACCCGTACCCACACCAACACCGGAACCCGTACCCACACCAACACCTGTTAACATTCCCGATACAGAGTGCATTTGCGATCAAATTGAGTATC
The DNA here is from genome assembly GCF_036700325.1 of Microcoleus sp. Z1_B2. Taxonomy (NCBI): domain Bacteria; kingdom Bacillati; phylum Cyanobacteriota; class Cyanophyceae; order Oscillatoriales; family Microcoleaceae; genus Microcoleus; species Microcoleus sp. Z1_B2. The sequence continues at coordinate 771 of NZ_JAUBOQ010000024.1, read as the reverse complement.
CCAATCTCAACAAACCCAACGAACAAATTGATAATATTATCAATGGTCTTCCCGGTCTTCTAATTGGCACTCCCAGAAACGACGCATATTTTGGCAGCAACAGTCCCAATATCTTTGATGCTTTAACTGGCAACGACAACCTATTTGGTGGCGAATTTAACGATATCTTCAACGGCAATGAAGACAATGACTTCATTGATGGCAACAAGGGAGACGACCTCTTATTTGGTGGCAAAGGAAACGACATCCTTATTGGTGGTTTTGGTGAAGATATTATCTTTGGGAATGAGGGCAACGATTCAATTAACGGCAAAGAAGATGATGACTTAATCTTTGGCAATCGAGGTAATGATTTTCTCGACGGTGGCAAAGGAAACGATATCCTATTCGGCGGAAAAGCTCAGGATTTAATTCTAGGCAGCGAAGGCAATGATACTCTCTTCGGACAACTCGAAGACGATACTTTGTGCGGCGGTGCAGGAGATGACTTCCTAAGCGGCAACGAGAATAAGGACTTAATTGACGGCTGCGAAGGAAACGATACAATTGACGGCGGTGAAGATAATGATACCTTACTCGGCTGCGTTGGCGATGATTTCTTGTCGGGAGATTTAGGGAATGACAGCCTCATCGGAGGTTTGGGCAACGACACTTTTGTCTTAGGAGTCGATCGCGGATTCGATATTATCTCTGATGTGCGATTCGTTTAGCCTAAATGGATAGGTTCTCCTATCCAGGGACGGTTAGCCTGACTCCGCTGCGAGTTAGTGA